>USQD01000027.1 GCA_900556795.1 uncultured Prevotella sp.
TGGGAGTGGTTCCCAAGCAAGACCGAACAGATTCTTGCCGGCGTATTCTATAAGTATCTGAAAGACCCTATAGAGCAAGTGTTCGTAACATCGGATGGCAAGATTGGAGCCGGAACCGATGCCTACTACATGCCGGACAATCTGGGTAATGCCAAGAACATGGGCTTCGAAATCGACGTGATCAAGTACATCCGCCACTTCGGAGTAAAGGCGAATTATACTTACACCCATTCTGAAATCACCACCTCGAAGCGAGAGTATCAGGAGGGTAGTGCCGAGTATAAGACGGGCGTAACCCAGACCCGTCCGCTGGTTAACCAGGCTCCTCATACCGCCAACATTTCCTTATTATATAAGGATACGGAGCATGGCTGGAATGCTCAGTTGGCCTCTTCCTTCACGGGCACCAAGCTTGCCCTGGTTTCTCCCTTCAAGGATGCCGACCAGTGGGATAAGGCGATGTTCGGTCTCGATCTGAGTGCCGAGAAGCAATTCAAGAACGGCTTCTCCATCTTCTTCAAGGCAAACAATCTGCTCGATGCCAAGCGCGAGAGATACTTGAAAACCGTGAACAAGAGCAACCTGGAGTATGAGGGTCAGAAGAGCGATAAGACCATCGTGGGAACTTATCAGTATGGCAGAACCTTCCTGCTGGGAGTAAGATACAAACTTTAAAAGGTAAAAAAGTAAAAAGGTAAAAAATGAAAAAGATAAGTACTTTTGCTGCTTTGCTCATGATGGCAGCAGCTGCAATGTTCTCCACATCTTGCGAGAACGATAATATCAATCCATACGATTACGTGAATAATGGCGGTAATGGAAGTGATGGCAATGAGAACCAGGGTTCTAAGGATGTCATTACAACGAAGGTGGCAGAATATCCTGCAGGTTCTGTGGTTTGGACCAAGGATACTACCCTGAGCGAGAGCGTTGAGATTCCTGTAGGAGCATCGCTCTACATTGAGCCGGGCGTAACCGTTACCTGCAAATCAGAGGTTCAGGTGCCGGTAGAGATCGTAGTATTGGGCAATCTCTATTGCCTGGGAACCGCCGAAAAGCCAGTTACCATTACTTCTGATACCAAGAAGCCGGCTGATTGGGGCGGCATCATCTGCGGATACAATTCAGAAGAAGTGGTGCTCAATCACGTGGATGTGGCCTATGCCGGTGCTACTCCTACCGAGAGTTCAGCTTCTTTCCAGAACAAGCTTTTCAAGACCACCATCGATGGTGGCGTGCCAGCCTTCCACTTCTGTAATGTAAACGGCAAGTTTGTGATGACCAACAGTTTCTTCCATGACAACTACAACGACCAGACTTACTTCACCGGTGGTAACGGCGTGATTATCAATAATATCTTTGCCGATAGCGGAAATGCTGCCGATGGTGGCGAGGCCATCAACGTAAAGGCAGGTTGCAGGCTCGATGTAGCCAACAACATCATCTACAACGCCTGCACCAACGCCTTCAAACTTTCTAATGCCGGCAATAGCGAGGTAATCCCTCTCTCTGAGATGACCGTCTATAACAACACCATCGTCAATTGCGGCTGGCGCCGTTCCAAAAACAAGAAGGGTGGTTCTGTCTGGGTAGAGAAGGCAGCGAAGCCAATCTTCGTGAACAATCTCATCTTCGATTCCCGTTTCGGCTTGAAGCAGCCAAAGAAGGATGGTGCTGATATGGAGCACAGTCGTCTTACACCAAACTACTACTTTGCATCTACAGAGACAGGCGTAGCGCAGATGGCGAAGGATGCAGAGCTCGGCATCTGGTTTGATACCGATATCAAGAGCAGCGTGGCTGGTCAGCTCAATCCTCTCTTCAAGAACTTCACTCAGAGCGAGAAGATGAATATCAATTGCGAGATAGATGATGTAGCCCAAGGTGCTCCATTGGCATTCGACAAGAGTTGGAATTTCGATTATCAGGCAGGTAGTCCTGCCCTCTCAGGAGGTGTAACCGATTTTGCCCGCCTTTTCCCACAAGGTCTGCCATTCTTCGGCATGAAGCAGGTGAATTTCCTGGATAAGAATAACGACCAGAACTATTACTTCGCCGCCCCATTGCCAAGCGCAAGATTCGGAGCAAGATTGTAAACAATAATTATAAAAAAGAAAAGCATGCAGGCTATAGAAATGTAGCTTGCACGCTTTTCTTTTTTTCATGTTTCTACTCTCCTTTTCATGTTGATCTTGGGAAAAGTTTAGGTTGTTACAGAAAAAGTATTGATTGTAACTGGAAAAGATTTTCTTTAATCCTTTTGAAATCTCCGTTCATCGACGTTGAACGGCGGTTCAACGTCTTTGAACGGACATTCAACGTCGGTGAACGGAGATTCTATCTAGGTATAAAATCAAATGCAAGTACAGTTTCTATATTATTTAATGGTAAGTCTCGTCCAAATCCATCTAGGAATCATTCGCCAGAGCGAAACGAGGATACTGTATTTCCAGTCGATGGTCTTGACTGCTTTTCCCCGTTCTATGGCATTTACAATCTGCTGAGCCACTTCCTGAGAAGTTAATTGCAGGGGATAGTTGCTGCCAGCTATCAGGTCAGTCTTTACAAAACCTGGCCGAATATCTGTGATAGCGATAGGAAGATGGCGCATGTGAGCCTGCTGGGTGAGGCACTCCAGGTAGTGGTTCTGGAAACGCTTGGTGGCAGAATAGGCAGGAGCAGCACCGAGCCCTTTTGTTCCGGCAATAGAGGTAATGCAGGCGATGCGGTAAGTATCATTGCCCTTGCCTTTATCTGATTTTTGCTCTAGTCTTAGCTTTTGCCCTTTATCTTGCTCTTGACTCTGTTGGGCAAACCAGTTGAAAGCCGTATCCACCATTCTTACAAATCCCAGCCCATTGGTCTCAACGGTCTTCATTTCCTTTTCAAAATCAAGTGAATTGTTTTGCCATCCGATTCCTGAACTATGGAAATATAAATCCATCCCACCGAGTTTTTCGATGAGTTTCTGAAGAAGAGTAGGGGCGTCAGCCGAAGTTACATCTATCTGCTGATAGCAGATGATTTCTCCCCTGGATGCTTTCACGCCTTCTGAAATGTTCCCCTTCTGAGATACTTTTGTTTTCTGAGAAATAATCTGGTTTGTATTTCTTTTTACTTCTTCAAGTCGGTCTATTCTTCTTCCGGCTATTCCCACCTGCCAACCTCTCTGCGCTAAGAGGCTGGCTACTTCCATTCCTATTCCTGAGGTTGCCCCCATCACAATCGCTTTCTTTGCCATAGTTTTTTCTTTGATGTTTTTCCTTATTCCTTTTAAAAAAGGAATATTTCATTTAGTTAAACTAACTGCAAAGATAATGTTTTTCTTTGAATGTGCGCATTATCTGCTTGTTTTTTTCATCTTTCTTCCTACAAAATTCCATGCAGGCATTTTCTTTAGGGTACTTCTTACCGGCTGAACATCCCATAGCAGGAAGATGAGCAATACGGCAAGACCGATGATACAAGTAATGCCATAGAGGTTCCGGATACTGAGCATCAGAAGATTGGTGGCATCGTAGGGCAAACCGCGCGACATGTTGTCTGCCATCTGATAACGAAGCCCGAAACTGTAAAGACCTGAGCATATCGCCGACATCGGACCGTTGCGGATGATGCCTGCCATCGTCAATCCCATGAAGAAGTGCTGGAACGGTATCAGTTCTTCCAGATACACGGTGAGCATGCAGAAGAAGATGGCGTTGCCGAAGCTCCGCAGGAAGCAAGGCAGATAGAGTGCCTCGATGTTGAGACCTGGATGGATGAGGAAATACATCATCACAGGATAACATACCATCGTTGCTACACCTATCGTGAGCAGACGGGTGTATTTCTGACAGAGCACCTTGCACCAGAAAAGGCAGAAGAGGCAACCGGCGATGGCTCCCGTCCATTCCACGAAGTTGAGCACGTTGGTGGTGATGTTGCCGAAATGCAGCACGCCACCCGTAAAGGCGGTTTGCAGCACTTTAGGCGTACTGCCCATAAACTCTACGAAAGCGAAGAGAATGAGCAGCGGGATGAGTCGCTTATATTTCCACGCCTCGGGAGCGATGTAAGGGTGGCGCACATGTAGCATTCGCTGGATGCAGAAATATCCGGTAAGGATGAAGAGTAATACATCCATCTGCATAATCTTGGAATCGAGCCAGTTGTAGTGCTCGCCATAGGTGAAGAAGAAGATGAACTCCAGCATCCATGCCGACCATAGTATGCAGCCTAGATAGTCGAGACTGATAAAAGGCAATGGCTTCATGAAGTGGAAATCATGGGTAGTGACGTAGACTGTAAGTGCCACCAGAAGCAGCGTTCCCGTCATCGCCCAGTTGATGATGCGCCAATCCTGATAGATGTAAATCAGATGTTCGGTAATCCAAGGTGAGAGGAACATGTTTCCCAAAACGATGCAATAGAGCAGGGGGAAGAAGATGGTGAAATCGCGCTTGGAGGTCATCCACAACTGGATGGTGCTCATACACTCGAAGGTTCCGCAGAGCTTGAAAAAGCCTGCAATGTAAGCGAGAATGCACATCACGGGCACAGAGTCGGTCCACATGATGAGGAAATTACAAGCTGCCACTACCAGGGCCGCATTCAGCAGGAGCTGGCGGTTGGTAAAGTGGAACTTCATCTTGAAGAGGAAGGGGAATGGCATCGCCACACCCACCACGTTGAACATGATGATCATGAGTACGTCTTCTCTCATCAAACTGTATTCGCCCATCACCTGGCTCATGGCTCCTCCATAGATTCCGCCCGACATCAGGAAGATGAAGGCGAAGAGGAGATAAATCCAAGGCTGTAATCGGCGAGGAATAAATCCATTAAATGAAGGGACTCGAAATGGTCCCTGTAACATAGGAGGTCCTGGCATTTTCTATAATTTATAGTTTATAATTTATAGTTTATAGAACATTCTATTTAATGTGAACCTTGGTTTCTACGTTCAGTCCGGCACGGAGCAAGGCTATCTGTTTCGGGTCATTGTCCTTGGTAAGGGCGATGCGAACAGGCACACGCTGCTCTACCTTTACGAAGTTGCCGGTGGCATTATCCACAGGAATCATGGAATAGGCATTGCCGGCTGCGGCAGAAAGGGCTTCTACTTTGCCATGGAATACTACACCAGGGATGGCATCGGCGGTGAAATCTACAGTCTTGCCCACGGTGATGCCGTCCATCTGAGTCTCTCGATAATTGGCTACCACCCATACATCGTTATCATCCACGATGCGAGCCAGCATCTGACCAGGCTGTACCAACTGACCTTCGTGAATATCCTTTCTTCCCATCACGCCATCGCAGGTTGCCACGATTACGGTATAGGAAAGATTCAGACGAGCCAGGTTGAGCTGTGCCTCTGCCACGCTCTCTCCGGCACGGGAACCGCCGAGCTGCTGGGTCTGCACATTGCGGACTGAAGCTGCACTTGCCTTGCGGCTGCTTGCCTGCTCATAACGCGCCTTGGCTCCCAGATAGCGGGCATAAGCATTGTCATATTGCTGACGGGTTACCGCATCCTTCTTCATCAAAGCCGCAAAACGGTCGAAGTCCTGCTTGGCATTCATCATATCCACACGAGCCTCCTCGATGCCGGCAGCTGCTGTCTGCACATTGGTATTGGTGGTGCCCATGCTGGCAGTAACTACCGAAGAACTTGACTTGGATCCACGCAAGCCTGCCTCTGCCTGAGCCACATGCAGACGGAACTCAGCATCCTCGATGATAACAAGGGTATCGCCCTTCTTTACGTGCTGATAGTCGTTGAAACGAATCTCCTTGATGAATCCCGGCACACGGGTATTGATAGGGGTGATGTGACGGTTCACCTGTGCATCATCGGTATAAGCCACATCGCTGCCATGATAGAAATGGCTGAAGCACCAGCCGATAGCTCCCAGAAAAAGGAGGATAATCACTACATTATATATTCTCTTGATAATCTTCTTGCTCATAATCTCTTGATAATTGTTTTCGATAAAAACTCTTAATTCTGAATTTTAAAATTAAATTTCTCCTGCCACGTACTTCATGCGATAGTAGGCATAGACAATGTTGATGCGGGCATCCACCTCGCTGAGCTCGGCATTGAGCTTGAGGTTGGAGGCATCCACCATATCCGTAACCAGAGCAAGTTGACTGAGATAGCGGGCATTCATCACGTCGTAGTTCTGTTGTGCCAGCTCTACGCTCTTTCGCTGAGTTTCCAGTTCTACGTAGGTTTGCTGATACTGCACGTAGGCAGCCTGCACATTATTGTTGAGCTGCTCTGCCTGAACGGCATGTGCCTCTTTTGCCTGTCGGGTCTCTACGGCAGCCTGCTTGATGCGCTTGTTGCTCTTGAAGAGAGAGCTGAGGCTGTATTTCACGCCTACGCCCACATACCAGACGTTGAGGTTCTTGTCAACAGGTGGTAATTCGAAGAGGATAGGTCCATCGAAGTTATCTGCGGCAACGAAAGCTACCTTTGGCAGAAGATCGCTCTTGGCAATCTTCTCTTTCTGTTCGGCGATGCGGATGGCATTACTGCTCTGCTCCAGGAGTGGGGAGTTCAGGGAGCCTGCCGTCTGCCAGTAAGCCTCGCCCTCCTTGCCGTAGGTCTTGTCGGCAATGCTGGCATCGGGGATAATCTGAATCTCCTGGCTTCCCTGGTTCATCTGGCTTCCTTCATTCTTTTGGCTTCCCTGGTTCATTCCTAGGGTATTGCAAAGCTGATGGTTCAGGATGCTTCGGTTGTTTCGGAGCGCCGTAAGACCGAGTTTAAGGCTTTCCATCTGGAGTTCGTATCGGGTGATGTCATTCTTCAGCGCCATTCCGTGCGTCTGTTTTTCCTTGATGTCATCGATGAGCTGGCGGGTCAACTCGATGTTCTTTTCATACACCTTGATGCGGTTGTCTATCTTATAGAGGTCGAGATATTGCCCCAGGGCGATGAAGCGAATCTGCTGTCGGGTGAGTTTCACGCCTACCTCTGCCTGCTGCTTTCCGAGTTCGGCGAGCTTGATGCCTGCGTTGATGGCTCCACCGGCGTAAACCACCTGCTGTGCCTGGAAGGCGAAGTTGTTGCCGAAATGTGGAGATTTCAAGCCGTGAACGTTGCTGAAGTCGCGGTCGGTAATCAGCGCATTGCCGATATAGCTGAATGAGAGGGAAGCATCAAGGTCGGGCAGTTTCTTGCTTTTAGCCGATTCGATGCCGAGATGGGCTGCTTCTACTCCTGATAATGAAGTGCGAAGGCTCTTGCTGTTATCCTCCACCTTCTGGAAGAGCTGGCTGATGGTCATGTTTTCTTTCTTGCTGACAGGCAAGGAAGCAGCCGCCCCTACGGTGGTTTGTGATTGAGCCGAAGCCCAATGGGTTCCTCCTGCAAGCAGAAGGCCTACAAATAAGATGTTCTTAATCATTAATCATTACTTTTTGAATTTCGGGTGCAAAGGTACGGAGTTTTGACCGAACAATCGCTTTAAATATTTCGCAGCGGATGGACGATTTGGGAATAATAGTTCTTTTATCTCACATATTTTGTGTAATTTTGCAACCGAAATGGGAATAAAGAGATATAATAGCTTATATATAATAAGGTGTAGATGGAATTATCTGAATTAAGCAGTTATCAGGAAGCAAGCCTTTTTCGCTCTGGTTTGGAGGAATGGCAGGAGGGTCCGCAAGTATTGACTTACGGAGCGATATTGATTTGTAGAAAGGGAATGGCGATGCTGAATGTGAATTATAAGGATTGGGAACTTTATGAAGGGGCGGTGATAACGCTGTTTCCGAATGATGTAGTGGAATTGAAGATTGACGGGAATTTCGAAGCCGAAATCCTGAAATATAATCCTTCCTTGCTTCGTGAAGCCAGTCTGCAACTAGAGCAGACGGTGTATTCTTCCTTGCGAAAAGACCGCTGCCGGCAGGATACCCCCGTGGTGACAAACATCATCAATGGGATGTTTGCTCTTTTAAAAGTTTATTTTGACCAGTCGGAGTGTACTTGTATTTCCCAGTTGGTATTGTGTCAGCTAAAGGCGTTCTTCATCGGTTTTCATGAGTATCTTCAGCGCAATCCGCAATATCATCCTGATGAAGTGAAGTCGTATCGGGTAAGAGAACTGTTCAATCGGTTTATGATGTTGCTGGAACGGGATTTTAAGATTTCGAGAGATGTGAATTATTATGCAAGACAGATGAATATCTCTTCCAAGTATCTTACAAATATCGTGAGTCAGGTAACGGGGCACACTCCCAAAACCATCATTGACCAATACGTGATTCTGCAACTCAAGATGCAACTCAAGCGCAGCACGCAAAGCGTCAAGGAGATGGCATGGGAGTTTCATTTCGCCGACGTCAGTTTCTTCTGCCGATATTTCAAGAAGCATACAGGTCTGACACCGCAGCAGATAAGGTCGTAATCACAACCTTCAGTTTTTCTCTGATCTCGGCTTCTTCTATCTCGCCGATGTATTCAGGTGACAGCGCCTTGAGTTCTTCGAGGCATCCCATCTGCATCATGGTGGCGATAGGAAGGAGCTTATGTGCCGCCTTTCCTATGCGGTCGGTAGATAAGGATTCCTCTTCTAGGGCTTCTTTCAGGTTCTCGAGGTGTACGGCAAGTTCCTGCTTCACGGTATCGAGAATCTCTTTTGCCGCTTCTTCGTCGCCTCCGGCAAAAGCGAGGAGAGCATCCAGTTGAGGGTTGGATTTCTGCTGGGATGATAAATCTGGCTGGGATGGAGTTTCAGACTGGGCATCCGGTAGAGGCTGGATATCCAGTTGAGGCTGGGAATCTATTCCCAAGATAGCAGATAACTTCTCCATGCTGAATGGCTTGAAAAGGCAATCATCGAAGCCTGCTTTCTGGAGCTGTTCCAAGATGCTCGTATCGTGAGCCGTCATTGCAACCACTGTCATGTTGGTATGGTTGATGTGGGTAATCATCTCCATGCCATTCATTTCCGGCATTTCTATGTCCATCAGCATGAGGGCAGGTTGTTCGTTGTGCAAGATGGTGAGTGCTTCAATCACATGATTGCAAGCGAATACTTGCCAGGAATCGCCTGCTATGCGTCGCAGCATTTCCTGGAGAAGCTGAAGCTGAAGTTTGTCATCATCAAGAATCAAAACCTTATGGTTTACAAATTCTTGTGGAACTTTCTTTTGGTTGGCTGAGTTCTCTTCTTTTTGATAATCAGATGTTTGCACTCTGCTCTCCTTCGAATCATCCTTTGGAGCTGGTTCAATAGGTAGCGTAACGATGAAGCAGGAACCTTTGCCTAAGGTGGAGTGAAGTTGAATTTCTCCACCAAGCAGTGATACCAGTTCTTGGGTGATAGACAAGCCCAAGCCGGTTCCCTCAATACCCTGTGCGCTCTTTAGTCTGGTGAATGCTTGGAATACTTTCTGCTTTTCCTCATCAGTCATTCCCTTGCCAGTATCTTTCACGCTCAGGGTGAGTGTTAGCTTGCCCATGATTTTGGAAACTCGTGCTTTAATATTTACGCCACCGTGGTCGGTATATTTAATGGCGTTACTCACCAGATTATCCAATATCTGACGGATACGGAAGGCATCGGCTAGGAATAATTCCTTGTCTTTTTTCTTTTCCTGCAGATTTTCATTCTTGTTCATTCCAATTGGCATCTCATACGAAATGGATAAGCCTTTCTCTTCGGCTCGTAATCGCATTCCCTCTACCGATTCTTTCACCAGTTGGGCTGGAGAGAAAGAAACAGGTTGAACCTTCATCAATCCATTTTCCAACTGATGATAATCAAGAAGAGAAGCTACGAGTCTGGAAAGATGAGCTGCTGAGTTCTTGATATTTTGAAGACATTCCATACCTTGTGCTTCGGTGACGTATTCTTTCATCAGGTCAATGAAGCCGGAAATGGAGGCTGCGGGAGCCTTGATATCGTGGGTAATGGTGAGAAGAAGTCGTTCACGTTGGTTCATGATGCGTTGAATTTCTTCGTTGGCTGCCTCAAGATTCTCCCGGTAGATGCGCTCTTTTCTAGCATCGCGCCAGATGAACCAAATCATGACGATAATTGCAAAGAGTGTTATTAGTGTGAGCAAACCTATTTGCCACAACAGTTGTCTGCGGGCTGCCATCGCTTTGTTGATGGCTTTCTGCATAGAGTCACGTTCCCTTTGGTGTACATCACTCAGTTGCTTGGCAGAACGTAAGGCAAGTTTGGTACTGACTATTTTCAAGTCTTCCATCTCTTTGTTGATACTTTCCTTATGATCTTGTGTAGCCACTTTCTCCTTCTTGTCTATCTGGTCCAGAATGTTGGCTACATTTTCTGCCACATTCACAGGAGTTGTGATAGAATCAATGATGGCTCTGTTACTGTCTTGCTTGATGCTTAGCGTCTCTGCATGTTCTTTCTTGAATGCATCGGCCAGTCGGCGGAAGAATCCTCGGCGGGTCTTCATCACTTCCACCGTTGTCTTCTTTGCCTCGTGGGTTTGTGGGGCTTTGGAATGTACCACGATAGAATCTTTGCCTGTATTCAGACTCTTAACCTTATCGTGCAGATAATTGGGCGCAGATTTCCCTGCCATCGCATCAGAGAGTTGCTTCAGGTTCTTCTGTTCTTCTTTGAGCAGAGAAGTCATGGTACTGTCGGCAGCATCCTTTTTCTTGATGTACTCACGGGATGCTTCGTTGATGGCGATGATACTCTTGGTGTTGCTATATACAAGACTGATTGCCAAAATCATGATAATGGCAATGATGCAATAGCCGAGGGCTACCTTGAGTGGGATATTGTTCTTGTGCATGAGAAATCTATTTACTTAATTAACTTCTGCAAAAATAGTGCAAACGAGCGCAATGAAAGCTTGCTTTCAGATTGCCGAGTGCAGCTTATCTTCTGCAAAGATAATGCAAAAAACTGATTTAGAGAAAAGAATGGGCTAAAAACAAGTCAGGAGACCAATGAATATTATCATTAGTCTCCTGCCTAATTGAAAGCGAAGCGTAATTACTGATATTTTATATCTTTCTTTTTCTGTTTTATTACTGTTTTTTTGAAGGTGATATTACTCAGCTACAGCTGAATCTGTTGTTGCTGTTGTAGAATCAGCTGGAGTTACTTCTGGAGTTGACTTCTCTACTGTTGTGTCTGCAGGTTCTGCAGGAGCAACTGTGTCTACTGGAGCAACTGATGAAACACTTGCCATCTTGTTGTTGGCGAATACATTACTAACTGATACCATTACCATGGCAGCGATAGCTGCGAATACTAACTTTTTCATAATCTTTTTATTTTTTATTGTGAATATTATTTTTACTTTAATGAACCGTCTTACTTGCATTGTTGCTTATTTGCGAGTTCACAATCTAATATCACAATCTGCGTGCCAAAAGATTCCTTATTTTGTAAATACTTGATAATCAGTTGTTATGTCTTTTTGTACCAAATTTCAACCTTGTGGAAGTTGTGGAACGAGTGTGGAATTTTTCCCCAAAATATTGGGGAATGTTCCTCAGATTCCGTACTTCTTCATCTTGTTATATAGCGTCTTTCTATCTACTGCAAGCAATTGTGCAGCTTTGCTCTTGTTGCCTCCTGCTGCTTTCAGTGCTGCCTCTATACGTTGCAGTTCTGTTTCCTCATCATGCAGGGTGGTAGGAGACTGAGGTTGAATATGCGCCATGCTCTGTTCCAGTTCTGTTACTCCAATGTATCTGCCTGTGGCAAGAAGAGTGGCACGTTTCATCACGTTATTTAATTCGCGAAGGTTGCCGGGCCAGTTATAAGAGGCGATTCGTTCCTTTGCTTTACCATCGAGTCCTTCCACGTTTCTATTGAGCTCCTTGTTGGCATGTTTGATAAAGAGGTCGGCAAAGAGGAAGAGGTCGGCACCACGGTCTTTCAGCTCAGGCATGTAGATGGTAAACTCGTTGATGCGGTGGTAGAGGTCTTCGCGGAAGTTTCCCTCTGCTACACGCTGTGCCAGATTTTCGTTGGTGGCGCAAACCAGTCGGATGTCAATATCAATTTCCTTATTGCTGCCTAGTGGACGAATCTTTCGCTCCTGAAGGGCACGGAGCAGTTGTACTTGCACTTCATAGTTCAAGTTTCCCATCTCGTCCAGGAAGAGGGTACCGCCATTTGCTATTTCGAAAGCTCCCTTTTTGTCTTGGTCTGCTCCTGTAAAGGCTCCCTTACTATGGCCGAAGAATTCTGATGCTGCCACATCCTTTGGAATGGCTCCACAGTCGAGTGCAAAGAAAGGTTTTCCTGCCCTCTGACTTAATTCATGAATGCGACGAGCTACATATTCCTTACCCGTTCCGCTTGCACCTAGAATGAGAACTGACATAGGGGTAGGAGCAACCAAAGATACGAAACTATAGAGTTTTCTTGAAGCTTCACTTTCACCTTCAAGATATTTAGGAACATCTACATTTCCTTTAGATTCCGTATTTCCTGATACTTTTTTATTATCTATTGGCTCCTGATTTCCTGTTGCCTCCCTCTGCTCTATATTTTTCTCTGATAGAGAGCTTGTATTGTGATTTTTTATGGCTTCCTTAATCTTTTCCAGGAGAATGTCCGGATGAAAAGGTTTGGCAACGTAATCTGTTGCACCCGATTTCATAGCGAGTACTACGTTCTGAATCTCTGCATAGCTGGTCATGACAATGAAAGGTACTTGCACGCCATGCTTTCTCATCCATTGCAATAAGAAAATACCATCATGGTCTGGAAGACGGAGGTCGGATAGCACCAGATCAAATCCATTTTCCACCTTATCCCAAGTTTGTATAGCTGCTTTTACCGAAGTCGTCTTTTCAACTTCGAATCCTTTCTTCTTGAGCCATGTCTGAATCATGGTTCCAAATGTGATGTCGTCTTCAACTATTAGTATTTTTTCCATATCATTACAATCTTTCTGTCTCTTTGTCTTCTCAAGATAAAACAATTTCGTGCGCAAAGTTAGCATTATTATTTGGAATCAGCAAAGAAAAAGTGTTTAATTGTCAGATTTTACAAAAGATTATAATATATA
>USQD01000028.1 GCA_900556795.1 uncultured Prevotella sp.
AATTTAGAGATTATGAAGAAATTATTGGTTATGGCAGCTATGGTGCTGTCTTCAGTAGGTGCTTTCGCACAGCAGGCTGCTGGCACAACAACTATCCAGCCTAAGATTGGTTTGAACGTTGCTACAATCGGTGACAATGACTGGAAGGCTGGCTTCGCAGCTGGTGCTGAGTTGCAGTATCAGTCTACAAGCAACTTCGGTATTGCTGTTGGCGCTCTCTATTCTGTACAGGGCTTCAAGGCAGAGGACGTAAAAATAGGAAATATAACTTATAAGAATGACTACAAGTGGAACCCTGGTTACATTAACGTTCCTATCACTTTGAACTACTATCCTGTAGCAGGTCTTGCTCTCAAGGCAGGTTTGCAGCCAGGTTTCCTTGTAAACAAGGATGACATGGAAGATGTTAAGAAAGTAGACCTCTCTATCCCAGTAGGTCTCTCTTACGAGTACCAGGGTCTTGTATTCGATGCTCGTTACAACATCGGTGTAACTAAGCTTGCAGATAACTACGATCACTACAACAACGTAATCCAGATTACTGTAGGTTACAAGTTCGCTCTCTAATCGAGAACTCTTGACAAGACAAAATAACAATCCCCGCTCTTCGTTATGAAGAACGGGGATTTCTTTTTTTCTCGTCATACCTATTTGAAATAAGCCTCGCATAAACATTGAGTGAGGCTTACTATCGTTTTAAATGAAGCTTACTTCATTTTCTTTTTTAGAACATTCTGCCACCTGGATGGCCACCACCGAATGGGCGACCACGGAAATCAGGACGACCACCAGGACCGCCAGGACCACCCTGACGTGCCTGCTTGCCTCCGAAGAGATTCAAGCGATATACCACATGAAGCATCGCATAGCTGTTGACAGCATTATACTCGGTATCAGTACGGGATGTAGCGGAGATAGCACGAGAGAAGGTGCTCTGCTGACGAAGAATGTCATAGAACTGGAGCATGATGGTAAGAGGCTTGCCCTTCAGGAAGCTCTGAGAGAGCTGCGCATTCCATACAAACTCATCGGTGTTCATACTACTGTCATTATAGCCACGGCGACTGCTGATAGAGAGACTTGAGTTCAGGCTGGTTCCCCAAGGAGCTGTAAGCGTCATGCTAGGACCATAAGAGAACTGCCAGGTATCGAGGTTGCTGTTAGGCTGCAACTTGTTCTTGGCATGGTTATAATTCAATGTTCCATCAAGCGAAAGCTCCAACCAGTCGTTGCGATAACTGAATGAGAGGCGTTCTCTCCAAGTGGTGCTGCGGGTGGTATTCTTCTGGGAATCAGACTGCTTGTCGAGACTCAGATAGCTCACATAGTTGTTGTAACCCAAGTTGGTGTCGGTATTCACGTTCCACACACCGGCACTGTCGATAGAGCAGTTGAACATGAAGGCTCCCATCACATTCCAATTACCATTGATATTCTCCGGACGGGTGATTCTTCCACCAGTCGTCTCATCGTAGGTCACCTTGTTGCTGATGCTGTTGTTGGTGGTAGAGAAGTTGATGAAGGTCATGACACCCTTGTTGTGGTTCTGCACGAAATTGTTGTAGAACAATCGGAAGTTCTGAGTAAACGATGGCTTCAAGCCAGGGTTACCCATAGAGATGTTCAACGGGTCGCTGTTGTCGGTGATATCAAGCAACTGTGAGATGCTTGGCTGAGAGGTTGTACCACGATAGTTGATTCGCAGGTTGCTCATCTTGGAGAAGCGATAACGGAAATCGAGCGTTGGACTCACATTCACCACATTGCGAACGGTATCTACATGCACGCCCTGATAATCCTGGATATACTTAGACTGCTGTGGCTGAACCATCACACCAAAGTTCAGGTTGTACTTCTGACGGATGAATCGCATCATCACCTGGATATCATGATTGTAGTTGCGATACTCTGAGAAACGGCTCTGATCATCATCCTTGTAATCTTCCAGATGACCGGCAAACGGATTCAAGTAGCTGTCCCAACCGCGATACTCATGATCGCCACTCATCGCATACTTGCTGAAATCGTAAGTGCTGCGGTCGCTCTTGGAGTAGCTGTAAGTAAACTTATAGCTAAACTGCAGGAAGGTAGCCTTCCAGAGTGGCTCACTATAGGTCAACTGACCGGCATAACTGTAATTCTTCGAAGGAGTCAGGTTATAGCGGTTGGTCTGATAGGTTGAATCCTTACCCTCCGCAGTCTGCACGAGATAGAGCTTGGCATTGTTGAGCGAGATGCTCTTGCTGTCCTTATCGGTATATTTGGCATCCACACGGAAGGTGATGTTACGTCCCTTGTTGCCCAACTTGCGGTTGATTTGCAACATACCGTTGATATTGTTATTATCAGAATAGGTGATGCCATTGGTCAACTGGCTGTTCACCATAGCCTCAGCCTTGTCCAACTCCTCAATACCTTCCTCAGAAAGAGGGTCTTTGGAAGTAATGGTATAAGGATCCTTGTTGTAAGAAGCCGACTGGCTACCACTCAATCCATCGCTGGTACTCCAGGAGATGGAAGGACGGAAGAGAATATTGGTCATGGTATCAGGCATCCACTCCAATCGGATGTTGCCATTCCAGCTGTTGCTGCGGGAGAAACTCTGGCTCAGGCTATTGCTGAAAGAGCTGCTGCTACCCATGAAGTTCTCGCTGGAACGACTGCTCCATACATCGCCATCGCTATGGTTCCAGCGGAGGGAAGTATTGAACTTGAACTTGTTCTTCAACTCATAGTTGTAGTTGGCAGCTATCATCTTGCTGGCATTCAAACCGTTGGCACCGCCCCAGAATCCTCTGCCAGGACCACCGCCGAATCCACGGTCACTGGTATTATTGGCATTGGCAAAGAGCAAGAATCGGTTGTTGTTGGCAAAATAGCCACCCATACCACGCATATTGTAACGGTCCTTATTACCGACACCCAGGTCGATATTGGAAATCATTCCCTTATTCATTCCTTTCTTTACACCAAAGTCGAGCACGGTCTGTTCTTCTCCGTCATCAATGCCGGTCACCTTAGAGAGATCACTCTTCTCATCATACGCCTTGATCTTGTCGATGATGCTGGTAGGCAGGTTTTTCAGGGCAGTTTTGGTATCACCCGTCATAAACTCCTTGCCATCCACGAGAATCTTCTTCACTTCCTTACCGTTGATCTTGATGGTACCGTCGTCGCTAACCTCTGCACCAGGCAGACGCTTGACGAGTTCCTCTACCACAGAACCTTCCGGTGTGCGGTAAGCTGCCGAATTATAAACGAAGGTATCTTCCTTGAGGGTTACTTTCTGCGCCATTGCAGTAACTACGGCACCTTTCAGCATGATAGCATCAGAACCTACGACCACATTACCCATTGCCAGATTCTTGTCTTCTGAAATCTGGATGCGCTTAACGGTAGGCTTGTAACCTACACTCGTAATCTTGAGGAGATACTTGCCATTAGCAGGAGCATTGACATGAAAAAGTCCCTGCTCGTTCGAAATGGCACCCGACACGTAGGTACTGTCGGTTTTGAGTAGTTGAATCGTTACTTGCTCTACAGGCTCCTTGGTATCGCGGTCTGTTATCTTACCGCTAATCAAGCGTTCCTGAGCAAAGGATGCCATTGCAACGAGCATCAACAGCATCGATAGAATTGATCTTTTCATTATTTGTTGAATGTTATTTATTATTTCTAAATTGTATATAGACTTGCTTTTATATGATTAGACCCGATTAGAGCGCAATTGTAAAAAACAGATGCATTTTTGGGGCATTTTGCTTCTTTTGACGAACGAAATGTATCAAGGTTTAAACTTTTATTGATAAAAAAGTGCTTATTTATTTTGTTTTGTCTCCATTTTAACGTACCTTTGCAACCAAAATAGCCGTAGCGTTGTCCTATTTGGACTTCCCAACGGCCCTATATAAATTCGTCTTTTTTAAAAACGTTAGTAAGTTATGAGTCAAAGAGTAATCATATCAACCCATCTGGAGAGCGAGCTGGTAACCGCTCTCGCTGAGTGCGAGCACGACAAGCTGTTTGTGCTTACCGATACCACGACCCAAGAGCTGTGTCTGCCAGTCATCAAGAACTTCTATAGCTTGAAGCATATGCAGATAATCACAATTCCTGCCAGCGACAGCCATAAGGACATAGAAAGTCTGATGATGGTCTGGAAGGGACTGCAGGAAGGGGGTGCTTCACGCCATTCGTGCATGATAAACCTGGGAGGCGGTATGGTAACCGACCTGGGTGGTTTTGCTGCCAGCACCTTCAAGCGCGGCATCAACTTCATCAATATCCCTACTACCCTGCTTGCCATGGTAGATGCATCAGTAGGCGGAAAGACCGGTATCAATTTCGGTGGATTGAAGAACGAAGTGGGTGTATTCAACGACTCTAAGTACGTGATTCTCGACACTGAATTTCTGAAGACACTCGATGCCGAGAACATCTGTTCGGGCTATGCAGAGATGCTGAAGCATGGCTTGATTTCTACCGAGGCGATGTGGGAGGAACTGGTCAACTTCGATCTTAACCAACCAGACTTGAAGCAGTTGCAGCGCATGGTGGGTGACAGCGTGAAGGTAAAGGAACACATCGTGGAGCTGGATCCTCATGAGAAGGGCATCCGCAAGGCTCTGAACCTGGGTCATACCATCGGTCATGCCTTCGAGAGCTGGGCTTTGAAGCGCAAGCCTATCCTGCATGGCTATGCTGTGGCATTCGGTCTCATCCCTGAGCTTTATCTCAGCGTGGCTAAGACAGGATTCCCTACAGACAAGATGCGACAGACCGTTACTTTCATCAAGGAAAACTATGGTACGCTGAATATCACCTGTGATGACTATGATGAGCTCATCGAGCTGATGCATCATGACAAGAAAAATCAGAATGGCATCATCAACTTCACCATGCTTGGCGGTATAGGGGATATCCGTATCAACCAGACAGCAACTACAGAAGAAATCAAAGAAGCACTCGACTTCTTTAGAGAAGGATAATATAATATGGCGGGCTATCAACCCGCCATTATTGTATCCTTATACCAAACAGCATCGCTTTGGCTTTCCGGTTTCGGTAAGCGGAAGATGCTCTACATATCGGAATTCCTTAGGAATCCAATATTTATATTTTTTATGATCAGAAGACTTTTCAGATTCATCAGATAAGAGGCGGCGGACAGTCGCCTCTACTCTTTTTATATCTTCATCCTCTGACAGGAGGACTGCGATTTCTCCAAACTTCCCGTCTTTCTTCTTGGCTAGCATGAAAGGTTTTTCCAAATGAGGTTTCAAGAGAGTCTCCACTTCTTCAATCTGAATCTTGATGCCACCACTACAGATGACATTGTCTTTTCTGCCCTTGATGCGGAAACGGAGTTTTTCTACCTTATTATATATATAGGGTTCTATCTCCACGATATCATTCGTTACCAAGGTTTCAGCACAAACCTGAGGGGCATCAATGACAAGACAGCCTTCTTCGGTCTGACTGATATGAACGCTATCGAAAGGCTGATACCATTCGCTAGACTCATCGCCATTGATTCTTCGCAAGGCGATATGAGATAAGGTTTCGGTCATGCCGTAAGTGCTCCAGATGGCAATATTGCCAGGAAGAGCCTGGAGTTCCTTTTCCAAGGATGCATCGATGGCTCCACCTCCGATAATCAGATGGCGGATATGAGTGAGTCGCTCACGCTCCTCAGGAACCTGCAGGGTGTTATACACCTGCATCGGAACCATGGCGGCAAAAGTAATCTCTTCGTCCACATCCTTCAGCGGATGACCACTAGGAGAAACAGAAATAAGATGGAGATGGCGCTCGATACTGCGCACCACCACCATCTTACCTGCGATATAATCAAGCGACATACAGAGCAGCGCACTATCGCCTGGCTTCAAACCCAGAAAGTCACATGTGATGCGGGCAGAGTTGAGCATTCGCTTCTTCTCCACCATCATCGGCTTGGGCTTTCCCGTGGAGCCACTGGTATGCACAAGCACCCGGTCGCTACCGTTATTCCATTCTGAAAGGAAATCTTCTAAAGTCATAATTTAAATTATACCCTGCTTAGCGGATTACAAATCCGCAATAGTTGCCCAATGATGCGGCGGATTGCAAATCCGCCGAAACAAATAGGGGTAAAATATTATATTATTTTACAATAAAGAGTTTATCACCACGAATTTCCAATGGCATTGGGATGTTATCAGTAAAGAGCAGACCGGTGCCCAAGCCCTGCGGCATCTCGACATTCGGACCATATACCTTGGCAGCATAATGGGCAATGGCATTAAGCCCGATATTGCTCTCCAAAGCCGAGGTAATCCAACTGCCGATACCACGCTGGTCAGCCAACTGAATCCATTCGTTGCAACCATAGATTCCACCATGGAGCGAAGGTTTCAGGATGATATACTGAGGCCGGATGGTATCGAGCAATGCCTCCTTCATACTTCGGACATTCACACCTATCAACTCCTCATCCAAGGCGATAGGAAGCGGTGTTTCGCGACAGAGCTGGGCCATCTTAGGCCACTGATGCTGCTTGATAGGCTGCTCAATCGAATGAATGTCATATTTAGCCAAAGCCTCCAGCTGACTCATTGCATTCTCCGGCAAGAAGCCTCCATTGGCATCTACACGCAACTCAACCTGCTCCTTGGTATAAACATCGCGGATGCGCTTGATGAGGTCTAGTTCCTTGAAGAAATCGATGGCACCAATCTTCAGTTTCACACAATGGAAACCAGCCTGAAGCTTTTCCTCCAGTCGTGCCAACATCTCCTCGTAAGTACCCATCCATACCAGTCCATTGATAGTGATACCCTCTTCTCCTCTTCCGAAAGGAGAGTCGTAGAGATCTACCAGGTTCTCCATTCCTGCTGGAACAGAGACCCCTTTCTGCTTCAACATTTCTGAAGAAGAAGATGCTCCTTCAGCAGGAACAATCTCTAACAACTTCTTCGCTGCATCGAAGAACGAAGCGAAGGCTGTTTCCAAGCCGAAGGTGATGCTAGGATAAGCACGAATCATATCGTATGGGATGCGTCCCATCTGTTCCACCATCTGACATACTTGTCGAAGGGTGACTGCATATTCCGGTTTGGCATCGCAACTGAGATCAGGGAGCGTAGCACACTCTCCCACTCCCTCTACTCCCGGCATTTCATCCGATGTTAGGGTGAGATAATAACTGTGTCTTGTGGTATAGACGCCACGAGACGTGCCTGCCGGCTGCTTGAAGTGGAGCGTGCGCTCCGAGATGTCTATCTTATACATTCTTTATATCTATATATCAATACAATTGAATTCTTCACTCTTCGTTCTTCACTCTTCACTAAAAAAGTGCTCTACACTTAACCTACTTCTTCTGTTTCAACTCATACAGGTCTTTACGGCGATCACGAAGATTTCTAACGGCACCGTAAGTATGAAGCTCGTTCAAGAGATTCAAATCAACATCTGATACGAGAATCATCTCGGTATTAGGTGTTGCCTCCGAACGCTTACCATCGTTAGGGAAGGCGAAATCGCAAGGAGTAAACACGGCACTCTGGGCATACTGGATATCCATGTTGTGAACACGTGGCAGGTTACCCACACTACCTGCAATGGCTACATAACATTCGTTCTCAATGGCACGAGCCTGTGCACAGACTCTTACTCTAGAGTAAGCATTCTGCGTATCGGTCATGAATGGAACGAAGAGGATCTGCATACCATCCTCTGCCATCAGACGGGAAAGTTCAGGGAACTCCACATCATAGCAGATCACGATACCTATCTTACCGCAATCGGTATCGAAAGTCTGGATATGGCTACCGCCACTCAATCCCCAGCACTTCTGCTCATCTGGAGTTACGTGAATCTTCTCATACATGTCCACGCTACCATCTCTACGGCAAAGGAAACCGACGTTATAGAGGGAATCGTCCTTGAGATAAGGCATACTACCGGTAATGATATTGATGTTGTAGCTGATGGCCAGTTCACGGAAACGGTCACGGATTTCTTCTGTATATTGAGCCATCATGCGGATGCTCTGTGCCTCACCCAAATCGTTGAATCTCGCCATCAATGGCGCATTGAAATACTCTGGGAAGAGGATAAAATCGCTCTTGTAATCGCTCACGGAATCCACGAAGAACTCTACCTGCTCAAAAAGGTCGTCTACCGAAGCGTATGGACGCATCTGCCACTGTACCAGACCGATTCGCACGGTTGGTTTTCTATCTACATAGGAATCCGTAGGTGGCTGATAGTAGATATTATCCCACTGCAAGAGGGTTGCGCAGTGTTCGCTCTCCTCATCACTAGGAAGATAGTTGCGGATCACACGACGCACGTGGAAGTCGTTGGAAAGCTGGAAGGTAAGAACCGGGTCATAAATCTCACGGTTTCTTACGTGTTCGATATACTCCTTAGGGCGCATCTTGTCGGCATACTTATGATAGTTTGGAATACGACCACCAAACATGATTGCCTTCAGGTTGAGCTTCTCGCAGAGTTCCTTGCGATACTCATACATACGACGAGCCAATCGCAAGCCACGATAATCAGGATGGATAAATACTTCAATACCATAAAGAATATTGCCGTTTGGCTGGTGGGTATTGAAGGTTTCATTACCTGTAACCTGAGCATAGGTATGGTCGCCTTTTACCATATTATAGTTGACAATGATGGAGAGCGCACAGCCCACAATCTTATCGTCAACGATAATAACCACCTGTCCCTCAGGGAAGATTGTAATGAGTTTCTTAATTTGTTCTTTTGTCCAGAATACATCTGAGTCTGCGTAAATACGCTTAAATGACTTGGCAAGCTGGTCATAATCCTCCATGCGGAGGTTGCGCATGCTCACCTTTTCGATTTTTCGAGTTGGTTCCATAACAACTGTATTTTTATTTTAAAATCTAAATCCGGCTGCAAAGTTACTGCAAATTATAGATACGGCAAAGAGTTTTCGCAAATAATTGATATTTACGAAAACTCTTTTTATATATTTTGCTGTAAGAAAGCCTTTTGGCTTAGAATTTAGCGCAAAAACTTGGCATCTTCCTGCGGTATTGCCTCGTCATGATCATCGAGATAGAGCAACTTTAGCGGATGATATTTATCACTTGCCACCGAATATTCATCCTGACGATAATGGGTCTGAATGCCACCGATGCCCAACATGGTATGAAAAGCCGAAAGACTACTCTGTACCTGTTTTGACCGATTTTCTCCCAATGCCTTCAATATATCCGGATATTGTTTACTGAATCCATCAGAAGTCCAGATGATGAAAGGCACATGCAGTTCGTAATCCGAAGCCTTCGGGGCAGCATGAAGGAAGAGGTGGCGATCATCATCGAAGATATTCTCTCCATGATCGCTGGTATAGAGCATCGCTGAGGTTGGCTGGCAGTATACACCATCCGTCTTAGTCTGTATCCCCTCCCATTTCTGCAGACGTTCAATGATACCATGCAGGATATAATCGGTATATCGGATGGTATTATCATAGGCATTCAAGAGGTCACGCCGATTCTCCGACTTTGCCTCACTTCTGCTATCGGGCTTGAAATAAGCGAAACTACGGGGATAACGCTCCTGATAATTGAAGTGGGAACCATAGGAATGAAGAACCACGAAGAGCTTGCGATAACGGTAATGGGCAGACGAGGAAGCATCAGCCTTGGGCAATATCTCATCCAGTTTCTGCAACAGATCCTCATCATAATGGTTGCCTTGCAAAGCATCCTCTTTCTTCAGAAAATAATGTTCATCAGCCTGTTCTCCCAAAAAATCGATAAACGAATGATTGGGCAACTGGTTGCTGATAAACACAGTATGGAATCCGGCTTCCTTAAAGGCCGCCAGGATGCCTTTCTCATGAAAAAGTCGCTCAAAATCCTCGGCTGATGCAGCAGACAAGAGCATCGGTACACTCTTATGGGTGGTATTGCTCTGCGTTGTCACATTCGGGAAAGCTTTGATACCCGGTGTCTTGGAAAGCAGAGGATTGGTATTCCGAGGATAGCCGTAAAGACTGAAATTATGAGCTCGTGCCGTCTCTCCTACTACCATCACATACACCTCGGGAGCCGTGGCAGAATGCTCGCTCCTGGCATCAAACTTAAAATTCCGGCTTACCTCCTTATAATTCTCTGAAGCAGCATTGCGCTCAAAAGCCAGATAAAGGTTGTAGCAGATATTGACGGGATAAAGCTGATTGCGCATACGGTAATCATCCACCATCAGATAGCTTGCCAGCAGACAGAACAGTCCTATAGCCCCAATCTGCATTGCCCAATGGCGGACTCTCTGCTGGAAAGAAACCGACAACCGGCTATCTCTTCTGATATTGACACCCCCCAGGATAAGCAAGGGCAAATAAACCACGAAGACACCAACCACGGCAGGAGCCAGATTATCGAGCAGCTCCATCGCCTCACCGGGATTGGTAGTTACGAGATTCAAAAACATATCTACCGCTATCACTCCCGTTCCGAAAAGATAAAGCAATACCAGCTGGAACGCAGCGAAAAAGACAAAGATAAATGCCCACCATATCATCTTACCAGGACGCTTAGCCGCAGAAAAGAACAACATATACAGCGACAAAGGCAGCAACACATTGACACCACATGCCCACGGAGTCAAACACTCGGTATAACACAAGGCTATATTAGGCAACAGCAATGCCACCACAGCATAAGCATACAGGAATTGCCCCGATGACACCTTATTATATATATAGGATAAACGATTCATTCTTCTCTTGTATTAAAATGCCTCATTGATATTAAACAGGAAGCCAGACTGTCCCGACTTACCAAATCCATAATCCAAACGCACATTGACATTCTTCTTAAACTCCCATCGGTAACCCACACCAACATTAGGCAAAATCCGATTACTGCGCAATTCAGAGAATTTAGGAAAAACGGTTCCAGCTCCAGCCCAAACCACGATGCCATTCCGTTTCCAAACATGTTGGCGCAACTCCACCGTAGCCTCCAGGGAATGCTTGTCACGGTAACGACCCTCGTAATAACCACGCATAGAACTGGTTCCACCTAAATTGGCCATCATACCCCATGAAGGATTGCCGAAATTGAAATTTGCTCCAAAATCTTCGGCAAGAACCGTACCCTCTCCCAACTGCTGATAGCTGTCAAAACGGAACTTCGTGGTACTGAAGGCATAATCATTACCCATAAACCGGGGGCGGAACATCTGCTTCAGATTGAGATAGATGCCCCGATGCGGATTGGTAAGATTATCACGATTATCATATACCAGCGATACACCGGCTCCCACATTCCATGTATGGTGATCCATTCCATTCAGTAACTCCGGACGCTCAATGTGCTTACCAATTACATAATCATAACTAGCCATCGGACCAACATAGAAATTGTCTGCCACCCGGAACAGAAAAGCAGCCTCAGCCTGTGCCTGCCATCGCTTCATGTCGCTCTTATTGTCATCGTTATCGCCCATCTCGTAACCTATTCCCCAAAAATCAGAAGGGAAAGAATAGAAATAGAGACGATAGTCTATGCGATAACGACCACGAGGTGCTATATGATTTCCACGAACACCCAACATATAGAAACCTACCGTGCTCACATCACCAAAAAGCGAAACATTGGAAGGAGGAAGTAGGGTATCCTTGGGGTCTGAACGATAAAGACCTGCCGCTACCATTCCTAAGCCAAACTTCGTATCAGAAGCATAGTGAGGACCTCCGATGATACTAAAGTCAAACCGCTTATGCTCCTTGTTTTTGTTGGCATCATTAAAATAGTCAAGAAATCGTGTCATCCATGATTTTCTGGCATACCGGGTTGTATCCACCATCTGCTGTGAGGGGATTGTATCTTGCGAAAATGGCTTAGAGGCATAACAGCCCAATGCCATCATCATGACTAGTATTGTCAGTATATGCTTCATAAAGTCTATAATCTTTGATTCTACATGTGATTTTTACTCGTAAACCAATGCCACATTATCTATCCACAATGTATTACCCGGTGTACCGATATAGGCTCCACCATGGGATGAAGAGAACTGCAGGATAAGATGCGTAGGCGTCTCATGAATGCCCGCCCATCCGGTTTCCCTTACCGGCACACTCTTTCCCTTGCTGTTGCGGGCATAGTCGGTAGAGCGAAGTCCCATCGTAGCAGCATCATAACCAGCCATGTGACGGATATCGCCATAATGAATGGTATAAGTAGCATCATTCACCCATCCGTTGGTGCTTTTTCCATACTTTACTACCATCGTGCCCACTCGTTTGGCAGTGATGTTTCCCCGAGCATCTTCATGGCGCTTCTGCAAATAGAGTACGGCAATGGCATAGTCGCGACCTGCCACAGTGGATGCTCCACTGAATCCATTCTGCTTGATACGGTTGGCTGATTGAGGCATATATGTTTTATAGTCAAATTGTACTGCCTTAGGACGTGCAGTGAACGGAATACCCCAATTGATGGCTTTCGGACCATCTTTGGTACTCGTAATCGGTTCACGTACATCACCCAGGAAAAGGGAACCTGCTGCCAGAACCTTGATATTGATAAGTCCAAGCACCTTCACTTTCTCTATATGGGTTTGCAATTTAGCACAATATCCATTGCCACGCTTGTCACGATAAACCGAGTTATTGGTTTTGTAGATACCCGAAACATGTGCCAGAACATTGGATGATCCCCAGGGGGAACCACCCTTGTTGGTATAAGGAGTATTACCATTGAGGGTCATATTAGGCCCTACGGCATAGATGGTTTTCTGATTTCCACCAATGATAGCCGACTCCTTGATGTTTCTAATCACCCAGTGATCCATGTTTCCATATTTTAATGGAACTACCTTTTTCTGTCCTTGTACAGGAAGGCCAGATAAGGATGCTAAAGCTATTGCCAATCTCAATACTATTTTTTTTTCCATACCAGATCGTAAGAGCACACGTCTGAACTCCAGTCAC
>USQD01000029.1 GCA_900556795.1 uncultured Prevotella sp.
GTACCCGTTTTTATAGTAAGAAAAGACAAAAAAAGGGGAAAGGGCTGCGTTTATGAATGAGCCTTTCCCCCTACAACTATATTTAATTCTCGTGTAACATTCTTTGTTTATTTTCCGGTAAACTGTCCCATGAAGAGGATGGCGCCGGTCTGTCTGTCAGTAATCGTATAGACGAACGGACGGTCAGCATGGAAAACCACTTGGCGCTCTTCTCTTGGAGCCAGGGCTGAAAGCATGATGGCTCCGGTAACGGCAGCAGCCTTGGTTCCCGTTTCGGTTACCTCTATCTTTGCCTTCTGCAGCATCTGACTCACGAAGAAATCGCCCTTGGCGAAACGGCTGAAATCTGCCTTCGACGGGATGAAGATAGATGGCGCACCCAGCTGACTGATGATGTCGTTGAGCGGCAATTCCATTTCTGTGGTAAACTTAGGCAATTTCAAGTCTACCTCGCACTCCTCCACATTTCCCATCATTGTCATGAATTTTCCTGCATCCATTCCCTTCATCATGTCGTCGATGCTCTTGCCTTCGTTAGGCAGCATGACGGTCATGCAGTAGGTTCCGTTGCCGTAGAGCAGCTGCACCGCCTTGAAGGTTTCATTCTCATAATAGTCGAATTTCTCGTTCTGATGCATCATCTCCACCTTCTGGATATCGCGCGTATAACCACGGAAATTCTCCAGCTTCGTGTCATTCTTATCAAACTCCTTCATCCAGGTGCCCTTGAAGTAAATGGCGTTCAGCAGATAGGAAACAGCACTAGGCTCCATGCTGTCGATGAACTTCGGAATCATTCCCTTTGTCTGCTTCTCACACCAGGAGTTGATGCGGTCAGCCGACTTCTGTGAATTGAAGTCGAGGCTCTCGATTCCAGCCTGATAATTGTCAGAAACAGCCTTCACGAAATCTTTATCCAACTGATAGTTCTTGTTGACAGCCACGTAGTTGGCGATGTTCACGTCGGTCTGCTTGTCCAACTTACCAGCACTCATGATCAGCGACTTATAAAGCTCGTTCAGTTCCTTCACGCTCACCCCTTCGCAGCCAATCGCCTTCATGATTTCCTGCTGGGTTTCACCGTCAGCACCGTTTGCCAACATACCCATGAGATAGGAAACGCTCATAGGCGAAACCACCTTCGAGTCCATTCCTGAAACCTTCTGGAAGAGGTTGAAGGCAAACTTGTTGTTCTTCTGCAGAATGTTGAGCTGAGCATCCGATAGAGTCAGATATTCTTCGTCCATATTCATATCATTGTCAGGGCGAGCCACCTGGTTCTCGTCCTTGATTTCCTTATTCACGTTTTTGCTTGTAGAGCAAGAGTTGATAGCCATAGCTGCCAGCATCATCAGCACGGCAGACTTCATCATGTTATTCTTTTTCATAATCTCTTCTTTTTAATTTCGTCTGCTAGTAAAATGCAGCAGTCGGGAAATCCTTGCATCTCTCTTCTTTATTTTAACTCTTCTTAATATTTCACGAAAATAATTGTTTAAAAACCGTAAAAACCTTTGCACATTCCAGAAAATAATGCTATCTTTGCAATTTACATAAAGGAAGAATTAGTTACTAACAATCAAAACAATTGGAATTATGAGCAAATATTTTGCAGAATCAGAATTGATCATCAATGAAGATGGAAGTTGCTTCCACCTCCATTTACGCCCGGAACAGGTGGCGGATAAAGTAATTCTCGTAGGCGACCCAGGTCGCGTAGCTCTCGTAGCATCCCATTTCGAGGAGAAGGAATGCGAGGTGGCAAGCCGCGAATTCCACGCCATCACCGGTACATATAAAGGCAAGAGAATCACCGTGCAGAGCACCGGAATCGGATGCGACAATATCGATATCGTGGTCAACGAGCTGGATGCACTGAAAAACATCGACTTCGCTACCCGCACCGAAAAACCGGAGCACACCACCCTCACCCTCGTGCGCATCGGAACCTGTGGAGGCTTGCAGCTCAACTGTCCTGCCGGAACCTTCGTGGCTTCACAGAAGAGTATCGGTTTCGACGGACTCATCAACTTCTATGCCCGCCGCAATGAAATCTGCGACCTCGAGACTGAGGCTGAGTTCAAGCGCCAGGTGAAGTGGAACGACCAGATAGGAAATCCATACTGCGTAGACAACGACCCGGAGCTGCTCAATCAGATTGCCGGCGACGACATGGTTCGTGGAATCACCATCGCCTGCGGCGGTTTCTACGGTCCTCAGGGCAGAGAACTCCGTGCTCCTCTAGCCGACCCAGTGCTTAACGCAAAGATTGAAGAGTTCGAATATAACGGCTTGCGTGTCAACAACTTTGAGATGGAGAGTTCAGCTCTTGCCGGTCTATCTCTTCTCCTCGGCCACAAGGCATTAACCTGCTGCATGGTCATCGCCAACCGTCGAGCCCTCAGTGCCAACACAGGCTATAAGAGCACCATCGACAACCTCATCAAGGTTGTATTAGATAGAATCTAGGTCCATTGCAGCAATACGCCCTGAACCAACGGTCACCGGCCGAAGGGAAAGGGAAAGGGCAAAAGCTCTCGCACCCCCCCCGCTAGGCGTCCCGGCGGATTTGAAATCCGCCGTAAAAAAAAGGTTCGACCTATTAAAACCGGGGGATTTGTAATCCCCCAACAAAAGGAAAAGCATACTCCTTTGCTGCGGATTGCAAATTCGCAGAGGCTAAATAGGTTAGGACATTTTTTAACGCCGGATTGCAAATCCGGCGAGACACCTAGCGGGAATAAAGAACTTGTTATCCCCTGCCTAGAGTATGGCGTCCTAGCGGACTTCCCCACTTGCAAAAGTTATGTCCTTTACTTCTCAGGTAGCGATGGTAGACCTCCCGAAAATTTTCTCCCGACGCATCACTTTGTGCCCGGCAATGGCAAAAAGTTGCCCCAGTAGAGGGCAATATTGTGCCATAGTCAGGCAATAAATGGAATGAGCCTCTTTCCAACTTCGAATAAGAGGGGAATTAATTGAAATCAAAGAAGTTGTCACTCCCAATACTTGTACTTGTACCCGCTACGCCTTTAAAAGGGCGCATTATCAAAATACCTTTACTTCTCAGAAATAATCTCGAAGATTTCTGCAGAGCCTTCTATCTGAAGCTTGGCAGCCTTCTTCACCAATTCCACCTTGCAGAATGAACTGTCGATGGTGGTAGTGGCAAGAACCTTGCCCTTGGCGTTCAGCTGGCGACATACCAATGATTTGCCTGGAGCCAACTTCAACAGCAGGGTGTAACCCTTTACTTCCTTTTCTACACCCATAGTAAGGATGCCCTCGTTAGTGAATGAGGTGCAAGGATTCTCATCGAAACCATACATCGCTGCCTCCAGATTGTCAGCCTCTACTGGGAAGTTCAAACGCTCTGGAGTGGTTGGATTCACCTCGAAGGTGCGGACAGCTGCCCAGTTGCGCTTGTCTGACTTCAACTTCTTGATACGGATATAACGGGCCTCAACAGGAGAATCGGTCTTCCAGTTGATGATATACTGCTTCTTCAACTCGCCTGTCAGCGCCTTCCATTCCTTTCTGTCTACAGAATATTCCAATACGGTGTTGTCGAAGTAATCCACATCATCCACAGAGTTGCGGCCCTGGAGGATTCTTACCTCTGATACCTGACGAACGCAGCCCAGGTCAGCACCAATCCAGTCGCCTGTGTTCTGACCGTTACCCGATGTATAATAGGTGGTAGAATCGTTGTCGAACATTGCCTTGCTCTGGGTGGTTCTCAAAGTGGCATAAGTACCAATGCCCTTATAGAAGGCAGGAACCTTGCCAGTCAACTTTTTGAAGAAGCCAGATGCCATGTCATCCATAGACTGCTCGTAGAATGGCTGCAATACCATGGTTCCAGACTTATGCTTCTCGTAGGCAGCCACGTCTTCCTTGCTCATGCGGTTGTTTACGTAGCCCTCCCAGAATGCCTGGTCGTTGCCAGCCTTATATTCCTTGATAAGACTCATGGTCTTCAAGCCACGCTCACCCAACTTGCCAAACTCTGTCAACCATGGGCGGAGTTCCTTCATCAGCAGGGCATTCTTGCAGTTTGCCTCCATCTGGGCAGGTGCATTCTTTACTCTTACAAACTCATTCTGCAGAGCATTGAACTGAGCATCGGTGAAGTTGTCGATGCGGAAGCTCTTGGTCTCCCATGACTCGATGCGGCGATAACCGGTCTCGGTATCGCAAGAGTGCATGGCGAAGGTGCGATATGCCTCGTGTGCCTCAGGAGTGAGATCTACCAGGCCACGCTCCCAGTTGTCCAACGGATTATAGTTGGCGATGTTCCATGCATAATCAGCCACACCATAGAGAGCCAGCTTAGAAGCCTCTCCGTGCTCCATAGGGTTGCTTACGAAGCCGCAGAGATCCTTGTTGGTCAGGTCGGTCTGCAAACCATAGGTAGGACCCTGCATGATGATATGGCGTGCATAATCGGTTACAGGGAAGTTCCACCAGTAGTAAGCAGGGCGCTTGATGCGGGAGTTCACCCAGTCGAGGGTCTCGCGGGTCAAGTCACTACATACCACATCACCCGTCCAGAATACATTGATAGATGGATCGAGGGTATTGCCGAAGATAGCCAGAGAACCGGTTGGTTTTGGATTCGCCCAGAGACGGGTGTAATCGGTAGGACACATCACGAGCGGAGTTACATCGCCCTTAGCCTTCACAAACTCCTTAGCCAGGCGGTTCAAGAGTTCAGACTGCTTGACAGGATTGGCACCCTCGCCGGAAATATCATCAAAGAAGATGGCGAAAGAACGCACACCGAGGTCGTACATCAGATCGAGCTTGTGAACCAGATTCTGATAGTCTTCCTCGTTCCACTTGATATCCTGTCCTGGATGGATAGCCCACACGAAATCTACACGATTGCGGCGGCAAGCCTGAACGAGTTCGCTGATGTTCTTAGCCTCTTTCTCAGGATAAGGCAGGCGCCAGTTAGGACAGCTGTGATAAGGGTCGTCCTTAGGGCCATAGAGATAGGTGTTCATCTTGTTCTTTCCATAATAGTCGATGAGGGAAAGACGCACCTGATGAGACCAAGGCTCGCCATAGAAGCCCTCAACCACTCCACGGTTTGGAAGATCAGGGTAGTCGTTGCAGGTGGTATAAGGCATCTGCCCCTTAGCCATCTCACTGTTTACAATCTGGCGCAGGGTCTGCAAGCCATAGAAGGCACCACGCTCATCGTATCCCACAATCTGGATACCTTTGGCATCAGCCTTCAGGCTGTAAGCACCCGATACAGGCTTCACGCCAGCCTTGGCAGCCAGTTTTTCGCCGAAATCGATGGTCAGGCGAACACCCTTAGCGTTGGCGGTAAGGAACTTCACATCGTCGGCAAACTTGCCTTTCTTGTCGATTACCTTGACGCCATTCTTCAGGTCCAGGCGGTTAGCAGCATCCACATTCAGGAGATGTGGTGTAGGGCTCACGATGAGTCCGTGATGATCCAGTTTCTTACCCGGAATCATGTTTACGTCCTGCTTTTCAGAACGCTGGCCGCTCAGGTCTTGTGCCTGAGTGCCCTGTGCAAATGCAGCCATCAGGAGGGCTGCCATCAACATTTTTCTAGTCATAATGAATAGTTGGTTTAGGATTTATTTTTATTAAATTTTATATATTTACAAAAGCTTTTGCCCTTACAGGGCGCTTTGCTGATTGCCATTATAAGCCAGGGTGTTGCCCTGGGCTAGGAGCTTCTGCCCTTTACCTTTCCCTTCGGCCGGTGACCGTTGGTTCAGGGCGTGCTGCTTCTAGAGCTTTGAGTCTTCAGGGCGTGTGGGGCATTTCCCTAGAAGTGAAAGACGCTTTCTACATTTTTATTCGTCTGTTCTGCGAATTCCTCCTCACTCACTCCGTATGCCTTCGCCAGAGTCTTGAGTACTTCTACCACGAAGGCGCTCTCATTGCGCTTTCCGCGATATGGAACGGGAGCCATGTATGGAGAGTCGGTTTCCAAAACAATGCGGTTCATCGGAACCACGGCTGGAAGGTCTTCACGCAGATGACTGCTCTTGAAGGTAGAGACTCCACCGATGCCCAGCACGAAGTTGTCGAACGAGAGAAGTTCTTCTGCCTCCTTCTGATTGCCTGTAAAGCAGTGGAACACGCCGCCCGGCAGGTCTTTCTGATACTGTCTGAGCAGATGCACCATCTCGTTCTGCGCCTTGCGGCAATGAATCATCAATGGTAAGCGGGTCTCTATCGCCCACTTCACCTGTTCCTCAAAAGCCTCCAGCTGCTCATGCTCGAACTCACGGCTCCAATAGTAATCCAATCCGATTTCGCCAATGGCGATAAAGTCAGAAATCAGTAGAGAATCAGCCGTCTGCCCAGCATTTCCCGTCATGCGATGCTCCTCCAGTATCTTCCGGAGTTCAGCCAGCTGCTCCTTCCAGTCTTCCTTCACCTCTTCAGGATGCAAGCCAATCATAGGATAGGCGTAGCCCGGATATTCCCGGCTCAAAGCCAGCACAGCGTGCGTAGTCTTCACGTCGATGGCAGGCAGGAACACCTTACCTACCCCCGCTTCTTTAGCTCGGGCGAAAGCCTCCGCCCTATCCTCATCAAATTCTTCCGCATCAAAATGCGTATGCGTATCTATTACTTTGAACATTGAACTTTGAACTTTATGATTAGTACTGGCGCTTCATCATTTTCTGTGCATACTTTGCCAACTCCTCCTTGCGCTCGGCTGGTACATTCACGGCAGCCAGATACTTCTTACTCTGCTCGAAGTAATAGGCAATCTTTTCCTGCGCCATTTTGTCGATACCAATCTCGTTGTAAAGACGGGTAACGGCAGCCACCTTCTCCTTGCGGTCGAACTCCTCGGCATCAACCCACTTCTGGAGTTCTGCACGCTGAGCGTCGTTGGCATGGTTGAAGGCATTGATGAGCATGAAGGTCTTCTTGTTGGAAGTGATGTCGCCACCAATCTTCTTGCCGAATACCTTGGTATCGCCATAGACATCGAGGAAATCATCCTGCAACTGGAAAGCCAGGCCTATCTGCTCGCCAAATTTATACAGGTTCTCGGCATCTTCCTCAGAAGCATCAGCCAGAACAGCACCAATCTTCAGGGCACAAGCCAGGAGCACGCTGGTCTTGAGACGGATCATCTCGATATACTCCTCTTCCTTCACATCATTACGGGTTTCAAACTCCATGTCAAACTGCTGTCCCTCGCCTATTTCGAGAGCAGTGGTGGTGAAGAGTTTCATCACCTTGGCAAGATGCTTGTCATCGCACTGTGCCATGCGCTCATAGGCAAGCACCAGCATGCTGTCGCCCGAAAGGATAGCAGTATTGGCGCCCCACTTCTTGTGGACGGTCTCGTGTCCACGGCGCAGGTCAGCATTATCCATCAGATCATCATGGAGCAGTGTATAGTTATGATAAGTCTCCAGGGCAACGGCATTCATCAGGATTTTCTCCGGGTCGTTCTTGAAGATATTATAACTCAGGAGCATCAGGGTTGGACGGATGCGCTTGCCTCCCATAGAGAGGACATACTTTACCGGTTCATATAGCGAATATGGTTTACGGTCATAAGGCAAGTTTTCCAAGAACTCGTTCACCATGTTTAAAATTTCATCAGCTGTCTTCATAATCAAGTATAATTAAGAATGTATAATTTATTTTTTTCAGAATGAATCGTTTATAACTGGAACACCACCGGAACAGCAATCATCGTACGGCATACCTTGTTTCTATCCATTCCCGGTTTCCATTTCGGCATCATTTTCATCACCCTCAGTGCCTCGGCATCGAGCACAGGATCTACCGAAGTGCTCACTTTCGTTTCAGCAATACTGCCGTCCTTGTTCACTATGAAGGTGATGACAACGGTTCCCTGCACCTTGTTTTTCTGCGCTGCAGAAGGATATTTCAGGTTCTTGGTGAGCCATTGCATGAAGGCTGACCAGCCACCCGGAAACTCTGGAATCTTCTGCACCACCGTAAATTTGATGGGTTCATCTGCCGAAGCATCAGAATTGTCTATCGCAGTCTCGGGCGCAGCTTCCTTCACATCGGCACCTTCCACCGCTCCCGAACCGTCACCGATAACCAGTTTGCTGGTAGTGGAACTGAGTTTATCGGGCGATTTCACCATCAGCTGTTCGGTAGGTTTCACCTCCTGCGTGATGGCTTCTGATGCAGGTGCCTTCGACATAGCCTCAGCACTCACCATGTCCTTCTGGTCGGGTGGTGTCTGCATATCCAGGTCTTGTGCCAGGTCCTCAAAGTTATCTGCCAGATCATCTCCTCCCTGCGGACTCTTGTGATATTGCAGTCCCACGAAGAGGAAGGTAAATGCCAATAGAAGTCCAATCAGGAAAAAGGTTACCCGCTTGTCGTCCAATTGTACTTTCTTCGATTTCTTAATTTCCAACATTCTTTCTATTTATCAAGTTTTACAGCCCCCATCGCATCAATTTTAAGACCAGGAACTGCAATATTTCACGTTCAAATTCGTTTTTTCTACGAAAACAATGCAAATTTACTGTATATTATTGAAAAAAGCTGTATCTTTGCCAAAGATTTATAGAATTTAAATGAAAAAAATAGTTTTTTCCCTCGTATTGACGCTTTTTGCGACATTTATGAACGCTCAGGAGAGCCAAACGAGTTATAACTTTCTGCGCTTACCTGTCAGTGCTCATGCAGCTGCCCTCGGAGGAGATAACATCAGCTTGATAGAAGATGATGAAGCTCTCATTTTCCATAATCCGGCACTGCTGACATCGGTGAGCGACAAGACCATCAACCTCAACTATATGAGTTATATGTCGGGGGTGAATGTGGCTTCTGCTTCCTTCAACCGCATCGTGAAGGAGAAGGCGTCATGGGCGGTGTCGGCTCAATACATTGATTATGGCAAGATGAAACAGACCGATGAGAACAACATTCAGCTGGGTGAGTTCTCAGCGAAAGACATTGCGCTTGCAGGCCATTTTTCCTACATGCTTACACAAAAACTGGTGGGTGGCATCTCGGCTAAGTTCATCACCTCCTACATCGGCGACTACAACTCCATCGCCATGGGGGTAGACCTTGGACTGAATTATTATGACCCTGAGCAGGAGCTTTCTGTCTCTGCCGTGGCTAAGAACCTGGGAGGACAGCTCAAGGCTTACGATGAGGAGTATGAGAAAATGCCGATAGACCTGCAGGTGGGTGCCACCAAGCGGTTCGAGAACACTCCATTTCGCATTTCTGCCACTATGGTCAATCTGAACCATTGGAACAACGGACTGAAGGACCATCTTGTGGTGGGTGCCGAACTCCTTTTGGGTGAAAGTCTGTGGCTGGGTGCCGGATATAACGCCCGACGCGCCGAAGAGATGAAGATTTCTACAGGCGAAGAGAACGAGGAGAGCAGTCATGGAGCCGGATGGTCATTCGGTGGAGGCATCAACCTGGAGCGCTTCCATCTCAATGTGGCCTATGGCAAATACCACGTCAGTAGCAGCAGTCTGGTGCTGAGTGTGAATTATAAATTGTAAATTATAAATCATAAATCAGTTAAAAATATGAAGAAGATAACAATAGCAATTGATGGTTATTCATCATGTGGCAAGAGCACAATGGCAAAGGACCTTGCCAAGGAAATAGGATATGTATATGTAGATACAGGCGCCATGTACCGCTCCGTTACGCTCTTCGCCTTACGGAACAATCTGTTTGATGCAGAGGGCAATATCAAGACCGATAAGCTGGAGAAGATGATGCCTGAGATTCACATTGCGTTCAAGTTTAATGAAACAACCGGTCGCCCTGACTGTTTTCTAAATGGCGAACTCGTTGAGAAGGAAATCCGCTCCCTCGAGGTTTCAAACCATGTGAGTCCGATTGCAGCTATACCGTTCGTAAGAGAGGCTTTGGTTGCCCAGCAGAAGAAGATGGGAGAAAACAAGGGCATCGTGATGGATGGCCGTGACATCGGTACCACCGTCTTCCCTAACGCAGAACTCAAGATCTTCGTTACCGCCAGCTCCCAGGTAAGAGCACAGCGCCGATATGATGAGCTGCAGCAGAAGGGAATGCCTGCCGATTTCAAGGATATTCTCAAGAACGTGGAAGAGCGCGACTATATCGATACCCATCGCGAAACCTCGCCTCTGCGCCAGGCCGAAGATGCCATCGTTCTTGACAACAGCCAGCTGACCATCCCTCAGCAGAAGGCATGGCTCATGGAGCAATACCAGAAGGCTATCGCTGAATAGTAGAATAAAAGGAAATACAATCCTGAAAAACAAGGAATATACTTTATAAAAATTAGTTAAAATCAAATATTTTAACGGCAAAATAGAATAATTCATTGACCGTACCTTGTAATAAAAGATAGGATTTACTATCTTTGCACCTGTATAACAAGGTAGTAATGATATAGATTATAAATTTTGAGTTAATTACTGTTTTTTGAAGGTGGTAAGTCCTCGGGAGAAGACCTACCACCTGTTTTGTTTAATTACCCATTAAATTCATTGATAATCTTTTCCTTACATTCTTCCATCAGCCATTTTGGAGTGCTGGTAGCTCCGCAGATGCCCACGGTATTGACGTTCTTGAACCACGCCATGTCTATTTCTTCAGCGCTCTCTATCTGATAGCTGTTACCGTTTACGCTCTTGCATTCCTTGAAGAGCACCTTACCGTTGCTGCTCTTTCTGCCGCTCACGAAGAGGATCACATCGTGCTTGCTGGCAAAACTGGCGATATTCGGCATGCGGTTAGCCACCTGTCGGCAGATGGTATCAAAGCTCTTGAAGGAAGCGCCTTCCACGATATGCTCCTGACAGTATTCGATGATATGATGGAACTCATCCAGACTCTTGGTGGTCTGCGAATAGAGTGCGATATCCTTGGAGAAGTCCAGCTTCCCTATCTCCTTCAGCTGCTCCACCTCCTTAAATTTCTCTACCACGATGGCATGGCTCTCGGTCTGTCCCACCAAGCCCAACACTTCGGCATGCCCCTTCTTTCCGAAGATCACGATCTGCGCCTCAGGATTGTTGACATACTGTTTCTTGATGCGTCGCTGCAACTGCAGTACCACAGGGCAGGTTGCATCGATGATTTCTATGTTGTTGCGCTCGGCAAGGGCATAGGTCTCAGGTGGTTCTCCATGGGCACGAAGCAATACCTTCACGCCATGCAACTTCTCCATCTGCTCGTGGTCGATGGTGACGAGGCCCGCTTCATGCAGTCGTTCTACCTCCATGCCATTATGCACAATATCGCCCAGGCAGTAGAGCTTACCGCCTTTTTCCAACTCTTCTTCAGCCTTCTTGATGGCAGTGGTCACGCCAAAGCAGAAACCACTGCCGTTATCTATTTCTATCTGCACGGTTTATTTCAATTTATAATTTATAATGTATAATTATTCATTGTACATTATTCATTGTACCTTAATCTTCACTACCACCTTTGCCTGGTCAGGATCGTTTGTAATCATGAGGATACGAGGGGTCTTCACGCGCGATTTCTTCAGTTCGGCAGCCACTGCTGTCACCTTCATCTTTACGGTTTCTCCCGGCTCTATCTTGCTCTTCTTCAAGTTCACCTGCAAGCCCATGGTAAACATCTGCATGCTTCTGATTTCCAGTTGCGACTTTCCCTTGTTGGTAAGGGTAACAAGTCCCTTCAGCTTCTTCTTGCCGTTGAAGCTGCCGAGGTTCAGTTCCGTTGCCGATATTTCCAACTTCGGAGCCTTTACCTTCTGCTCGGCTGTCAACTTGTCAAAGTCAGGAAGGAGGACAGCAGAAACCACGATTTCCTTCTCTGGGGCTATCTTGTCGCCAGGACGCTCGCCCAGATAGATGGAAGTCTGGTTCAGTCCCAGGTCACGCAGCTTCTTGGAATCCAAGCCCAATACGACGACGGCAGAATGATGAGGAGCCACCTTGGATGGAGATACCTGTGCCTGAAGATAATTAGGCAGATGCATCACAACCGGCTCCATCATGCGGTCGGTAGGATTGAAGATGTGGATGCGCTGTACAGGACGGTCGCCTCGGTTTACGTCATCAAACTCCACTTCCTGAACATCCGATTTGATTTCGCCCAGCAGCTGGTCGTAAGAACCGGCAAAGTCTACCACGCTGCCCACAACCTTACCTCTCATCATGACGATGAAAGGCTCGTCAGAAGCATTGCTGTAGAGGCATATCTGCTTCATGAAGGTACCCATCTGCTTTGCGTCGTAGACTGCCTTGACCGTAAAAGTCTCGCCTGCAGCAATCTTCTTCTTCGGATATTCCACCGTTGTACAGCCGCAGCTCTTCAATACGTTATTGATCACCAAAGCCTTGTGGCCTTCGTTCTTCATCACGAACTCAGCAGTTACAGGCTTGCGGAACACCACCTGTCCGCAGTCCACCACCTCGTGCTGGGTTGTTATCTTCTGTGCCGATGCCGGCAGCGCCAGCAGCGCTGATAGCATCCATATGTTCATTCGTTTCATACTATTCTATTTTTAATTATCAATCCATAATTTTCATTCCGAAATTTTCAATCCGAAATTTTCATTTCATAAGTCTCCGTGCGACCGCCGAATTCTGGGCTGTAGGTACACTTTGCGGTGCAGGAACCACTCTGGTAGTCGCCCTTTCTATCCACGTAATACTCCATTTCTACGATGTGCATACCTTTAGATAAACGATCGAAATAGAAATT
>USQD01000030.1 GCA_900556795.1 uncultured Prevotella sp.
CTTGAGTATGATACTTACAGAATGGATGCGAGCGTAAAGACTAAGCTCAACAACATTCTGACACAGCTCAAAAAGTAAAACGAAAAGAGATGGAATGAATGATACCCTTGAAAGGTAATCATAAAGTTCAAATCTCAAAGTTCAATTTTCAAAGTATAAAACAATGTCAGATAAAATTAAACCAAGTGAAGTGTCTGAAGTTCTTCAGCAGCAACTGCAGGAGGTGAATAGCTCTGAAAAGTTTGATGAGGTTGGTACTGTTCTCACCGTCAGCGATGGTGTGGCACGTATCTACGGTCTCCGCAACGCAGAGGCTAACGAACTTCTTGAGTTTGAAAACGGCACTATGGCGATCGTCATGAACCTGGAGGAGGACAATGTAGGTTGCGTCCTCTTAGGTCCTACTGCTGGCATCAAGGAGGGACAGAGCGTGAAGCGTACTCACCGTATCGCTTCCATCCGTGTGAACGATAACTTCCTGGGACGTGTCGTTAATCCGCTGGGACAGGCTATCGACGGACTCGGCGACATCGACCTTACTGATGCCTTCGAAATGCCATTGGACCGCAAGGCCCCTGGTGTAATCTATCGCCAGCCAGTTAAGGAACCACTTCAGACAGGTTTGAAGGCTGTAGACTCTATGATTCCTATCGGTCGTGGACAGCGTGAGCTGATCATCGGCGACCGCCAGACCGGTAAGACTGCCATCGCAGTGGATACCATCATCAACCAGAAGAGCTTCTACGAGGCAGGCAAGCCAGTATATTGTATCTATGTAGCTATCGGTCAGAAAGCTTCTACCGTTGCAGCATTGGTACAGAACCTCAAGGAACATGGCGCTCTGCCATATACCATCATCGTCAGTGCTACCGCTGCTGATCCAGCTGCGATGCAGTACTATGCACCATTTGCCGGTGCAGCCATCGGTGAGTATTTCCGCGACCGCGGTTTCTCTGCTCTCGTCGTATACGATGACCTGAGTAAGCAGGCTGTGGCATACCGTGAGGTATCCCTTATCCTCCGCCGTCCATCAGGACGTGAGGCTTACCCTGGAGATGTCTTCTATCTCCACTCTCGTCTGTTGGAGCGTGCAGCTCGTATCAACGACCAGCAGGAGGTAGCAGAGCAGATGAACGACCTGCCTGAGTGCATGAAGGGCAAGGTAAAGGGTGGCGGTTCTTTGACAGCCCTCCCTATCATCGAGACACAGGCTGGTGACGTATCAGCATACATCCCAACCAACGTGATTTCCATCACCGACGGTCAGATCTTCCTTGAGACCGACCTCTTCAACCAGGGCTTCCGTCCAGCTATCAACGTAGGTATCTCCGTATCCCGTGTAGGTGGTTCTGCCCAGATCAAGAGTATGAAGAAGGTGGCTGGTACACTGAAGATTGATATGGCTCAGTATCGTGAGCTGGAGGCCTTCTCTAAGTTCTCTAGCGATATGGATGCCGTAACAGCGATGACACTGGACCGTGGTCGCAAGAACGACCAGTTGCTGGTTCAGCCTCAGTACCGCCCTATGCCAGTGGGCGAGCAGGTAGCTATCCTCTATTGCGGTGTGCACGGATTGATGCACGATGTACCAATGGACAAGGTTCGCGAGTGCCAGGATCTGTTCCTCGACGCTATGCGCAGCCAGCACGCCGATGTGATTCAGACTTTAGGCGATGGTAAGCTCACCGACGAGGCCATAAAGGCAGTCGAGGAGACCATGGCTAATGTTGCAGGACAATATAAAGCGTAATAGCCTATGCCGTCGTTAAAAGAGATTAAGACTCGCATCGCCAGCGTCAACAGTACACGTAAGATTACGAGTGCCATGAAGATGGTGGCTTCGAGCAAATTGCATCATGCACAGGTGGCTATACAGAACATGCTGCCTTACGAGAATATGCTGGAACATATCCTCAAGAGCTTCCTGGTGAGTACTCCGAATGTGGACCATGAGTTGCAGGTGGAGCACAAGGAAACCAAGCGAGTAGCTCTCGTGGTTTACAGTTCCAACAGCAGCTTGTGCGGTGGATTCAATTCCAACGTCATCAAGATGATGATGCATGCGGTCGACGAGTATAAGGCTCAGGGCATTGACGACATCACGGTTTATCCTATCGGAAGAAAGGTGGCTGAGAAAGCACAGAAGCTGGGACTCAAGATTGGCGGCAACTTCATGGATCTTGCCGATCATCCTAATTCAAGCGCATGTGCCGACATCGCCCGTAATCTTGCCAAGCAGTATGCGGCTGGCGAACTCGACAAGGTGGAGATGATCTATCACCACTTCAAGAGTGCCGGCTCGCAGATTCTGACCCGCAAGACCTTCCTGCCTATCGACCTCAGCACAGAGGCAATAGGAGGGGATAACGACAGAGATCTCACCTCTAATGTGGCTACAGCTAAGGCGCAGGAGTATCTACGCAAGAAACAGGCTAGTGAGGATGAAAGACAGCGTGCAGAGGCGCATCCTCTGAACGATGACTTCATCGTGGAGCCAGACTTGGAGACCGTTCTCGGTGTATTGATTCCTAAGCAGCTGCATCTCATGCTCTTCACTGCCTTGCTGGATAGTCAGGCGAGTGAGCATGCTGCCCGCATGGTTGCCATGCAGACCGCTACGGATAATGCCGACGAACTGCTTCGTGAGCTCAACTTGCAGTACAACAAGAGTCGTCAACAGGCCATTACGAATGAATTGCTTGATATTGTGGGAGGTAGCGTGAATAACTAATCCTTCCGATTACATTATAAAAAAAGAGGTAACCCAGATGAATGGATTACCTCTTTTTTATTTGTTTCAAATTTCGGGTGTGGGAATTAACTCCCTCCTAACTTCCCGTATATTTCCTGATAGCCTTGATGAAGGTTTCACCATACTTCTTCACCTTGAACTCACCGATGCCGCTGATGAGCCCGAAGGCTTCAAGGGTGGTTGGCTTCATCCTGGTCAACTCATGCAGACTCTTGTCTGATAGCACGATGTATGGAGGATAGCCCTGCTCGTCAGCTAGATTCTTACGGATCTTGCGCAGATATTCAAAGAGATTCTTGTCTTCTGCACCCGACATCTTATTTCCTGCACCCGACATCTCATCTTCGAAGACCACACGCTCGGCATGAACCACAGGGATGCTGTTGCCTCGTGCTGACCTATTGGCTTTTTGCGGACGAGTTGACCGCTCTTCATTCTCCATGATCGCCAGCGAAACCTGATGCTCGCCTTTGAGAACCTTCCAGCCCAATGGCGTAACCTTCATCTGGTTATGCGCATTATATGCCACTTCGAAGAAACCCATCTGCAACATCTGCAACAGGTAAGCCTGCCAATCGCGCACGCTCACGTCTCTTCCCACACCGAATGTCTTCAGCTCATTATAATGATTCCTGACAACGGCAGGCGTCTGCATGCCCCTGAGAATCTCGATACACGTGCCAACGGCAATCTTCTCGCTGGCTCTCACCATGGCACTGAGCGCCTTCTGCGTGAGTACCGTACCGTCGAAAGTGCGCGGAGGATTGTTGCAAACATCGCAATGACCGCAGTCCTTAGCCGATGTCTCTCCAAAGTAATTCAGGAGAATGCGGCGGCGGCATACACGTGATTCGGCATATTCCTCCATTCTGCGCAGCTTCTCCAGGTTCACCGTCCGCTGACCGCTCTCTTCGCAGAACGAGCGCAGGGTGATGATGTCTGCCATCGAATAGAAGAGAACGGTATCGGCAGGATCACCGTCTCGACCGGCACGTCCTATCTCCTGATAGAAACTCTCGATGCTCTTCGGCATGTTGTAATGAATCACCCAGCGTACATTGCCCTTGTCGATGCCCATTCCGAAGGCGATGGTGGCACATACCACATCAATCTGGTCCATCTTGAAACGCTCCTGCACCGATGCACGCTGCACGCTGGAGAGTCCCGCATGGTAGGCCTCGGCATTGATGCCGTGGTCCTTCAGCGCCTCAGCCACCATCTCCGTGTTCTTGCGGGACAGGCAGTAGATGATGCCCGCATCGCCCCGATGGCTCTGGATGAAGCGGTAGATGAACTTCAGCTTCTCCTTCTTCGTGCTCTCCTGACGGACAGAGAGACTGAGGTTGGGACGGTCGAAACTGCTGACGAACGTCTGACCGTTGAGATGCAGCTGCTGGATGATGTCCTGGCGCGTAATCTTATCGGCTGTAGCCGTAAGCGCCATTACCGGGATATTGCGGAAATTCTCGTGGAGCAGACCCAGCTGGGAGTACTCCGGACGGAAATCATGACCCCACTGGCTGATGCAGTGAGCCTCATCTACGGCAAAGAGCGATATCTTGATGTTGCTGAAGAGAAAAGGAATCTCGCTGATCAGCTTCTCGGGTGATACATACAGCAGTTTCAGATCGCCCGCTTCGCAGCGACGGCGGATGATGAGTTCATCGGTAGCATCATTGCCGCTGTTCAGCGCCTCGGCAGGAATACCGTTCGCCTTGAGTGCCTCAACCTGATCGTGCATCAGAGAGATGAGCGGAGAGATGACCACCGCCGTTCCCTCCATCGCCAGCGCCGGCACCTGATAGCACAGACTCTTGCCGCCGCCCGTAGGCATCAGCACCAGACAGTCGTGCCCCTGCATTACCTCCTGGATGATGGCTTCCTGATTGGGACGGAACGAGTCGTAACCGAAGTATGTCTTTAATATCTCGTGGATTTGCATTTTCTTCTTATTTTCTACTTTTTTGTTCGATATTCCTGCAAAGTTACTAAAAAATCGGGAGAATAGTCATTTTCTACACTTAAAAGTAAGAAAAGTAGCCAAAAAAGTTTGAAATATAAAATAATTGTCGTACTTTTGCGGTAGAAACAAACAATGATAACATGGCAAAATGTAATGTGAACACGAATGAGCGATTCGCCGACATCCAGATGCTCCGCTATGAGTTGAAGGGATTTGAGGACTTATCGCTCAACCAGAAATTGTATATTTTCTGCTTGGCTAAGGCTACCCTGATGGGACGAGATATCACGTTCGACCAGCAGGGAAAGTATAACCTTCGCATCAGAAAAACACTGGAAACCGTTTATCTGCACTATGAAGGCGACAGAGAATGCGAGGAATTCAAGGCATTCGAAGTCTACCTGAAGCGCATCTGGTTTGCCAGTGGCATTCATCACCATTATGGTTGTGAAAAATTCAAGCCGGGATTCTCCGAGGAATATTTCTATCATCTGCTGGAAAACATAGGGGAAGAACTCCTGCCCATCAAGAGGGGAGAAACCAAGGAAGACCTCATGAGACAGCTGGAATCCATTCTCTTCGATCCGGAGGTGATGCCTAAGCGCGTGAATCAGACGGATGGGGAAGACCTGGTGCTGACTTCTGCCTGCAACTTCTATGAGGATGTGACGCAGGAGGAGGTAGAGAGATTCTATGCCAAGATGAAGAAAACGGACAATCCGAACCCTCCTTCATACGGACTCAACTCCAAGTTGATCAAGCGCAACAGTGAAGTAGTGGAACTGACATGGAAGGAAGATGGGCTCTATGGGGAGACCATCCACGAAATCGTGTCCTGGCTGCTCAAGGCGCAGAAGTATGCCGAGAACGAAGGGCAGAAGCATGTCATCGACCTGCTGGTGAAGTTCTACCGCACCGGTAACCTGGAGGATTTCGACCGATACAGCATCGCATGGGTGGAACAGCATGAAGGTCTGGTGGATTTCATCAATGGATTCATCGAAGTATACGGTGACCCTCTCGGTATGAAAGGTACATGGGAAGGTATCGTGGAATATAAGGACCTGGAGGCTACCCAGCGCACCCAGACCATCAGCCAGAACGCACAGTGGTTTGAGGACCATTCGCCTGTAGATCCCCGTTTTCGCAAGCCGGAAGTGAAGGGAGTTACAGCCAACGTCATCTGTGCTGCCATGCTGGGAGGAGAGGAATATCCGGCTTCTGCCATCGGTATCAACCTGCCTAACTCCAACTGGATCCGTCAGGAACATGGCTCCAAGAGCGTTACCATCGGCAATCTGACAGATGCCTACAACAAGGCTGCACAGGGCAACGGATTCAGAGATGAATTCGTCATCGACAAGGAAACCGTGGCGCTGATGAACCAGTATGCCGACATCACCGATGACCTGCATACCGACCTGCACGAATGCTTGGGACATGGTAGCGGACAACTGCTTCCTAACACTGATCCGGATGCTCTGAAGGCATACGGCAACACCATAGAAGAAGCCCGTGCCGACCTCTTCGGCTTATATTATGTGGCCGATCATAAGCTGGTAGAACTCGGTCTGACGCCTAATGACGAGGCGTATAAGGCTCAGTATTACAGCTATCTGATGAACGGACTGCTCACCCAGACCATCCGCATCAAGGAGGGTGACAAGATAGAGGAGGCGCACATGAGAAACCGTGCCCTCATCGCCTGGTGGACCCTGGAACATGCAGAGGGAGCCGTGGAACTCGTTCAGGAAGAAGTGAGCTATGCTTCTGCCGAGGATGCGCTGAAGGATGCAGAGGGCAATATCATCACCACCCGTACCTATATGAAGGTGAATGATTATGAGAAGCTCCGTCATCTCTTCGGTGATCTGCTTGCCGAGATTCAGCGCATCAAGAGCGAGGGCGATTATGAGGCGGCACGACAGCTGGTAGAGAAGTATGCCGTGAACATCGACCCAGCCTTGCATCGTGAGATACTGGCAAGATACAAGAAGCTGAATCTCGCTCCATATAAGGGTTTCATCAATCCTAAGATGACGCTGGTATTTGACGAAGAAGGCAATCCTATCGATGTAAATCTCGATTACGAGGAGAGCTATACCGACCAGATGCTTCGTTATTCAGACGAATACGGAACTTTGTAATAAGAAATGATGACAGACAATAAAAACGAGGAATTTCCGATAGTAGATGAAATGGGTAATATCCTGGGTGCCATCACCCGGGGACATGCCCATGACGGAAGCAAGATTCTGCATCCGGTGGTTCATCTGCATGTATTCAACAGCAAGGGAGAACTGTATCTCCAGCATCGTCCGGCATGGAAGGATATCCAGCCGGATAAATGGGATACTGCCTGTGGTGGACATATAGATTTAGGTGAAAGCGTGAATCAGGCGCTTCATCGCGAAGTAAGGGAAGAGCTGGGTATCACTGATTTCGAACCGGAGTCTCTAGGACATTATGTCTTTGAGAGTCAGCGGGAAAAGGAACTGGTATACGTTCACCGCTGTGTATACGACGGTGAGGTGAAGCCTAGCCAGGAAGAATTGGCTGGTGGCAGATTCTGGAGTAAGGAGGAAATCAAGGAAAACATCGGAAAAGGTGTTTTTACTCCTAATTTCGAAAACGAATACCAAAAGTTTTTCGACCGCTAAGAAAATGTCCCACAGATTTCACAGATTTACACAGAGCATCCGCTAGGCGTCCCGCCGGATTTGTAATCCGGCGTTAAAAAATGTCCTAACCTATTTTAGCTTTGCGGATTTGCAATCCGCAGCAAGCAAGAATGCAGTTGATGGATAGGGGGATTACAAATCCCCCGGTTTTAATAGGTCGAACCTTTTTTGACGCCGGATTTCAAATCCGGCGGAACGCCTAGCGGAATATGATTTCAAATCTGGAGAGACGCTTAGCGGAATATGATTTCGAATCTGGAGAGACGCTTAGCGGAATATGATTTCGAATTCGGAGAGACGCCTAGCGGAATCAATGAAAAAAATCCGCAGAGCTAAAAATATGCTCTGCGGATTTATTATATCTCGAAGATTCCCTTGAGTGCCCCTCTAGCAATCTGCTCGAAATCTTCTCCGAAGTCACAGAATCGCATGACGGCATTGGCAGCAGCATGCTTGATACCCATATTGTCACCCTGCAAAGCCACAGCAGCCTGATCCAGGAACTCATTGATGCCACGCTCGTTAGGTTCCTGGCCATTTGCAAAGAGACGGGCAAGGAGCTGGAAACCGGCAATCTCATAGAATGGCTTGTCGCTCGCTATCCATTGATAGGCAATCACAGGCGCATAGTCTACATGCTGCAGCAGGTTGAAGGCAAGCATCTCAGCCATCTCCTGGCTCTGTACCTGTTCCATCCAGATATCCGTTATCTCGGCAAGCATCTTGTCGGCAGGCATGATGAGCGTAGCCAGAATCTTGCACTCTCGGATGTCTTCCTTCCAGAGTTCAATGGCTAGGTCATAATCCTTGCCGTATTCCTGCGCCATCTTCTTGAGTTCATAGAATGGCACACCCCAATTCAGTTTATATCCCAAGCCCTTGTCTCGCATCGACTGCGAACCCGGACCGTTCATCAGCAAGCGAAAGCTTCGCTTGATAGTCATCAGTTTCTGATGTGTTTCTTCGTTCATCTTAATAATTTAAATCTAAAGTTTTAATATTTTAAATCTAAAGCTTTAATATTTTAAATCTACAGTTTCAATACTTTGCAGAACATTCCGTCGAACTGTTCCTCTATGTTTGCTGGCTTATGCTTGAAGATGCCGAAGATGGCACTTCCACTGCCGCTCATGGCTGCATATACGGCACCGAGATTGTAAAGGCTCTCCTTGATTGCGGCAAGCTCAGGATGCATCGCAAAGATAGGAGCCTCGAAATCATTGATAAGCTCTTCCTTCCAGGTCTCGATAGGCTGACGTGCGATGTCACGGCAGCACTTGGCTGGTTGTTTAGGAGTGATGGCTGCATAGGCATCCTTGGTGCTCACTGCAATGTCATCACGCTTCACTACCACGATGTAATAGCCCTTCATGTTGTCGCCAGGACCGCTTACCGGCATCAATACATCGCCGATTCCCTCTGCATAGCAGGCTGTATCTCCATCCTCAGGATCGGCAGAGATGAAAAAGGCACAGTCGGCACCCAGCTTGGCTGCATATCGCTCCATCTCGGAATTGCCGATGTTGAGACGGAACCGTTCATCCAACAGGCGAATCATGTATGCTGCATCTGAAGAACCGCCACCCATACCTGCCTGAGACGGAATACGCTTCACGAGATGGGCATGGATGCGAGGTATCTTGAAGTCGGCTGCAATCATGTTATATGCCTTCACTACGAGATTGTTCTGCTCATCGCAATCTACGGCATTGCCTGTTATCTTGAGATCGCATGGCACATCGCTCGGAAACTCCTCGCCCATAAGCTTGATTTCCAGCGCATCTGTTAGCGGAATAGGGTAGAACACGGTCTCCAGATTGTGATAACCGTCTGCCCGTTTGCTGACTATATTTAAGCCAAGGTTTATCTTGGCGCAAGGAAATGTAATCATAATCTAAATTGTTTAAGAGTCGATAATTCTCTTGCAAAGATATAAAAAATATCTCAATACTGCTCCCTTTCCTATAGATTATTTTCTTACATACATTAAAAATAATAAAAAACGGTAGTATTTTGCAATATCTTTTGTATCTTTGCAGAAAATATACGGCTTTCTAAGCTACCGTTTATGGCAAGAGACGGTCCTTCAACGATCCGTTTATCGCTGGAAGCGGTCTTTCAACGACCCGTATATCGCAAGAGCAAGTAAGAATATAAAAAATAAAAGATATGAAAAAAGGAGATAAAGTAAGATTCCTCAGTGAAGTGGGCGGCGGTAAGGTTGCCGGCTTCCAGGGGAAGAATATTGTGCTGGTAGAGGATGAGGATGGATTTGAAATCCCTATGCCTATCAACGAGGTGGTGGTGGTAGAGCAGGACGACTACGCCATGGGTAAGATGATTTCGGCAAAGATGGATGCCAAGGAGAAGGCGGAAGAACATGCCAACACGGAACTGCATCAGGACAGCCGAAGCATCAAGGCGATTCTCAATGAGCATGATACTGACATCGAGGAGGAAGATTATGATCCGGCTGACAGGGAAATCACCTTCGTCAAGCACATTCAGGAGCGTGCGGGCGGCAACAAGCTCAGTGCTTATCTCGCCTTCGTGCCTATCGACATCAAGGACGTGACCAATACCCGTTTCGAGACCTATATGGTGAACGACAGTAACTATTATCTGCACTATACTTATCTCGTGGCAGAGGGCAATGCCTGGACCTTGAAGGCGGAAGGTGAAATCGAACCGAATACCAAACTCTTCATTGAGGAATTCGGTCGCGAGGCTCTGAACGAAATGGAGCACATCGCCATCCAGATGATTGCCTACAAGAAGGAGAAACCTTTCCTCCTGAAGCCGGCTACCGACGTACAGTTCCGTCTGGACCCAGTGAAATTCTACAAGCTTCATCTCTTCGAGGAGAACGATTTCTTTGAGACTCCAGCCTATCTCTTCACCATCGTAGAGAACGATGAGGTGGCTCGTCCGCTGGTTATCGATTCCAAACGATTGAAGGAGCAGATGTATAAGGACGAGAAGGTGATTGCCAATACCGGCAAGAAGAAGAGCAAGAAGGATGATGGTATGCTCGTTGTAGACCTTCATGCTGACGAGGTACTGGAGACAACTGCCGGTATGAATTCTGCTGATATCCTTCATTATCAGATGGATGTATTCAAGAAGACGATGAATGAATACAAGAACAAGAAGGGACAGAAGATTGTCTTCATCCATGGTAAGGGCGAAGGTGTACTGCGCCAGGCTCTCATCCATGAGCTGAACTATCGCTATAAGAGCTGTACCTATCAGGATGCTTCCTTCCAGGAATACGGCTATGGTGCTACACAGGTAACAATAAAGTAATTTATTATGAAGTACGGATTTATTAAGGTGGCGAGTGCCATTCCATCTGTCAAGGTGGGTGATGTGGTATTCAATGCTCAACAGATAGAAGATCTGATAGCCCAGGCTGAAGGCAAGGGCGTAGAGATCATTACCTTCCCGGAACTGTCCATTACGGGCTATTCCTGTCAGGACCTTTTCCGACAGCAGGTGCTGCTGGAAACATCGGAGCAGGCTGTGATGATGCTGCTCGATTTTACACGCAAACTCGACATCATCTCTATCGTCGGTGCACCGATTGTGGCTGGCGATCTGTTACTCAACTGCGGTATCGTGATTCAGCACGGACAGATTCTTGGCATCGTTCCAAAGACTTATCTGCCTAACTACAGTGAGTTCTATGAGAAACGATGGTTTGCCTCTGCGCAGGACCTGAGAGACTGCGAAATCCGCTATGCCGGACACAAGGTGAAACTGACACCTGATGTGCAGATTTTCCAGACCTACGACGGCGTGCAGTTTGGCGTGGAAATCTGTGAGGATGTATGGGCTCCTGCTCCTCCAAGCAACAAGTTGGCATTGGCTGGAGCTGACCTTATCTTCAATCTCTCTGCCAGCGATGAACTCATCGGTAAGCATAATTATCTGAAGAGTCTCCTGAGTCAGCAGAGTGCCCGTACCATGACCGGATACGTGTATAGTTCCTGCGGTTTCGGCGAGAGCACACAGGATGTTGTATATGGTGGAAATGCCCTGATTTATGAAAATGGAGCTTTACTTTCACAAAGCGAACGTTTCTCTCTTGATCCTCAGATGGTTATCGCACAGGTTGATGTGGAAAAACTCCGCTCGGAACGTCGTACAAATTCAACCTATGTGAATGCCCAGCGCAACATCAAATACTCAGTTCTCGGAGGACAGTTCAATATCCGTAATATCGATGCAGCCCCTACCGAGAACGAGCGTGAATTCGTGCTGGAGCGTGAGGTGAATCCGCATCCTTTTATTCCTACCAGCAGCGATATGAATGCCTCCTGTGAGGAGATCTTCAATATCCAGCTGATGGGACTTGCCAAGCGCATCGTCCATACACATGCCAAGACTGTAGTGGTAGGTATCAGCGGTGGACTGGATTCTACACTGGCACTGCTCGTCTGCGTGAAGGCATTTGATAAACTGAAGATGAACCGTAAGGGTATCGTGGGTGTCACCATGCCTGGTTTCGGAACCACGGACCGCACCTACAACAATGCCATCTCACTGATGCAGAGCCTCGGTATCACCATCAAGGAAATCAGTATCGCCAAGGCAGTGACACAGCACTTTGAGGACATCGGTCATGATGCCAGCGTGCATGATGTAACCTACGAGAATTCGCAGGCTCGCGAACGTACTCAGATCCTCATGGACCTGGCAAATAAGATGGGTGGTATGGTGATAGGCACCGGCGATCTCTCTGAGCTGGCTCTGGGATGGGCCACCTATAATGGCGACCACATGAGCATGTATGGCGTGAATGCCAGCATCCCAAAGACCCTGATCCGTTATCTCGTAAACCATGTTGCCGAGAGTGGGGTAGACGAGCAGAGCCGCATCACCCTTCGCGATATCATCGATACACCAATCAGTCCGGAGCTGATTCCTGCCGATGAAAATGGTAATATCAAACAGAAGACAGAAGACCTCGTGGGACCATACGAACTTCATGATTTCTTCCTCTATTACTTCCTCCGTTTCGGTTTCCGTCCAGCCAAAATCTACATGCTAGCAAAGAAAGCGTTTATCGATACCGAGCTGGAGCGTGTGAAGATCAGCGACAACGATCCTGATTCCTACGATGAGGAGACCATCAAGAAGTGGCTGAAGACCTTTGTTCGCCGTTTCTTCAACCAGCAGTTCAAGCGAAGCTGTCTGCCTGATGGTCCGAAGGTGGGAAGCGTGAGCCTCAGTCCTCGTGGTGACTGGCGTATGCCTAGTGATGCTGCATCTGCCATCTGGCTGCAAGAGGCTGAAAACCT
>USQD01000031.1 GCA_900556795.1 uncultured Prevotella sp.
GCTGTTAAGGAGGCTTGTGGTCTCGGTTTGAAAGAGGCTAAGGATCTCGTAGACGGTGCTCCTTCTACAATCAAGGAGGGTGTATCTAAGGACGAGGCTGAGAACCTTAAGAAGGCTATCGAAGAGGCTGGTGCTAAGGTAGAGCTCAAGTAATTAGATTAATTACATCTCTTACATAATGGTTAGGATTCTCCTAGTAGGCGAGTCCTAACCTTTTTGTGTCTTTTATTATCATGTTAATAAAACCCCATTTAATAACTTCTAATGGCTACAAAAATTGTTGATAACAGAGTAAATTTTGCCAGCGTCCATAATCCGTATCCATATCCGGATTTTCTCGATGTGCAGTTAAAGTCTTTTAAGGACTTCTTACAGTTGGATACTCCGCCTGAGGAACGCAAGAATGACGGTTTGTATAAGGTGTTCTCTGAGAATTTCCCTATCACCGATACTCGTAATAATTTCGTTCTTGAGTTCTTGGATTACTATATTGACCCTCCACGTTATTCTATCGACGAGTGCTTGGAGCGCGGTCTTACATATAGCGTACCTTTGAAGGCTAAGATGAAACTGTATTGTACAGATCCTGATCATGAGGATTTCGGTACTTTCATTCAAGATGTATTCTTGGGTACTATCCCTTACATGACTTCTAACGGTACATTCGTCATCAATGGTGCTGAGCGTGTTGTTGTTTCTCAGTTGCACCGTTCACCTGGTGTGTTCTTTGGACAGGGTGTTCATGCAAATGGTACTGTTCTCTATTCTGCCCGTATTATTCCTTTCAAGGGTAGCTGGATTGAGTTTGCTACTGACATCAATAATGTGATGTATGCTTACATCGACCGTAAGAAGAAGTTGCCTGTTACTACCTTGCTTCGTGCTATCGGCTATGAGCAGGATAAGGATATTCTTCAGATTTTCGACCTTGCTGAGGAGGTTAAGGTTAACAAGAAGAATATGAAGGCTGCTATCGGTCGCAAGCTTGCTGCACGTGTCCTGAAGAGTTGGAATGAGGACTTCGTTGATGAGGATACTGGTGAAGTTGTATCTATCGAACGTAACGAGGTTATTATGGAACGTGAAACCGAGTTGACTGTCGATAACATCGAGGAGATTGTTGAGAGTGGTGCTTCTACTGTTCTTCTTCACAAGGATGAAGAGGCTGCTAACAAGTTTACCATCATCTTCAATACATTGGCAAAGGACCCAAGTAACTCTGAAAAGGAGGCTGTCAACTACATTTATCGTCAGTTGCGTAATGCTGATCCTGCTGATGATGCCAGTGCACGCGAAGTATTCCAGAACTTGTTCTTCTCAGACAAGCGTTATGATTTGGGTGAGGTAGGTCGCTACCGTATTAATAAGAAGTTGGGTCTCGATACAGATATGGATGTCCGCGTTTTGACTAAGGACGATATCATCGAGATTATCAAATATTTGATTCAGCTCATCAACTCAAGTGCTACAGTTGATGATATCGACCACTTGTCTAACCGTCGTGTTCGTACCGTTGGCGAGCAGTTGGCTAACCAGTTCTCTATCGGTTTGGCACGTATGAGCCGTACAATCCGTGAGCGTATGAACGTTCGAGACAATGAGGTGTTTACACCAACAGATTTGATTAATGCCAAGACTATCTCTAGTGTTATTAACTCATTCTTCGGTACAAACCCATTGTCACAGTTCATGGACCAGACCAACCCATTGGCTGAGGTAACTAATAAGCGTCGTCTTTCTGCCCTCGGTCCTGGTGGTTTGTCTCGTGAGCGTGCAGGTTTCGAGGTTCGTGACGTACACTATACTCACTATGGTCGTCTTTGTCCTATTGAGAGTCCTGAAGGTCCAAACATCGGTTTGATTTCTTCTCTCTGTATGTATGCAAAGATCAATGACCTTGGCTTTATCGTTACTCCTTACCGTAAGGTTAACGACAGCAAGGTAGATATGGATAACGCTGATGTTGTATTCTTGACAGCTGAGGATGAAGAGGCTAAGATTATTGGTCAGGGTAATGCTCCTTTGACAGAAGAAGGCGAATTTATCCGTGACGTTGTTAAGTGCCGTCAGGATGCTGATTACCCAGTTGTTCCTCCTGCAGACGTTGATTATGTTGACGTGTCACCTCAGCAGATTGCTTCTGTATCAGCAGGTTTGATTCCATTCTTGGAGCATGATGACGGTCACCGTGCGTTGATGGGATGTAACATGATGCGCCAGGCTGTTCCATTGCTTCACAATGATGCACCTATCGTAGGTACTGGTCTTGAAAAGCAGGTTTGTGAAGATTCTCGTACCATGGTTACTGCAGAAGGCGAGGGTGTTATCGAATATGTAGATGCTACTACCATCCGTATTCTTTACGATCGTACAGAGGATGATGAGTTCGTAAGCTTCGAGCCTGCTTTGAAGGAGTATCGTATTCCTAAGTTCCGTCGTACCAACCAGAATATGACCATCGACTTGCGTCCTATCTGCAATAAGGGTCAGCGTGTGAAGGCTGGCGATATCCTGACTGAGGGTTATGCTACTGAAAATGGTGAGTTGGCTTTGGGTCGTAACTTGCTCGTTGCTTATATTCCTTGGAAGGGTTATAACTACGAGGATGCTGTCGTTATCTCTGAGCGTATGGTTCGTGATGACGTATTGACTTCTGTTCACGTTGATGAGTACTCTCTCGATGTTCGTGAGACAAAGCGTGGTGTTGAGGAATTTACTTCTGATATTCCAAACGTTAGTGAGGAAGCTACCAAGGACCTCGATGATAATGGTATTGTTCGCGTAGGTGCTAGAATTGAACCAGGCGACATCATGATTGGTAAGATTTCACCTAAGGGTGAGAGCGATCCTTCACCAGAAGAGAAGTTGCTCCGTGCTATCTTCGGTGACAAGGCTGGTGATGTGAAGGATTCTTCATTGAAGGCTAATCCATCTTTGAGTGGTGTTGTTATTGACAAGAAGTTGTTCTCTCGTGCAGTGAAGACCCGTGAATCCAAGAAGCAGGATAAGATTATCCTTGCAAAGATTGATGAGGAGTACGAGGCAAAGGGTGATGACTTGAAGGATATCCTGGTTGATAAGTTGCTCACTCTGACAGAGGGCAAGACTTCTGAGGGTGTCAAGGATTATACCGGTGCTGAAATCATTACCAAGGGTAGCAAGTTTACTGCTACAGCTTTGAAGAACCTGGAGTATGATGGTGTTCAGTCTAATGGTTGGACTGATGATGACCATACCAATGGTTTGATCCAGCGTTTGATCATGAACTATATCCGCAAGTACAAGCAGCTTGATGCTGAGTTGAAGCGTCGCAAGTTTGCTATTACTATCGGTGATGAGCTTCCATCAGGAATTCTTCAGATGGCTAAGGTTTACATCGCTAAGAAGCGTAAGATTCAGGTAGGTGATAAGCTTGCTGGTCGTCACGGTAATAAGGGTATCGTTTCTAAGGTAGTTCGTCTTGAGGATATGCCATTCATGGAAGATGGTCGTCCTGTTGATATGGTATTGAACCCATTGGGTGTGCCTTCTCGAATGAACCTTGGTCAGATCTTTGAGTGTATCCTCGGTGCTGCAGGTAAGAAGTTGGGTGTTAAGTTCGCTACTCCTATCTTTGACGGTGCTAAGCTGGAAGACCTTTCTGAATGGACAGATAAGGCTGGTTTGCCTCGCTTCTGTTCTACTTACCTCTATGATGGTGAGACAGGTGAGCAGTTCGACCAGCCAGCTACAGTTGGTATGACTTACTTCTTGAAGTTGGGTCACATGGTTGAGGATAAGATGCACGCACGTTCCATCGGTCCTTACTCTCTGATTACTCAGCAGCCACTTGGTGGTAAGGCACAGTTTGGTGGTCAGCGATTCGGAGAGATGGAGGTTTGGGCCATTGAGGCATTCGGTGCCAGCCACGTATTGCAGGAGATTCTGACTATCAAGTCAGATGACGTTGTAGGACGTAGCAAGGCATACGAGGCAATCGTGAAGGGTGATCCAATGCCAACACCTGGCATCCCAGAGTCACTCAACGTATTGCTCCATGAGCTTCGTGGCCTTGGCTTGAGCATCAAACTGGATTAATTTTGAGAACCCCTAATTAAGATATAGAAACATGGCTTTCAAAAAAGATACAAAGGTAAAGAATAATTTTACGAAGATTACCATCGGTCTTGCTTCTCCTGAGGAGATCCTGGAAAATTCGTATGGTGAGGTTACTAAGCCTGAAACCATTAATTATCGTACATACAAGCCGGAGCGTGATGGTCTCTTCTGCGAGCGCATTTTTGGTCCTACCAAGGACTATGAGTGCGCCTGCGGTAAGTACAAGCGCATCCGATATAAGGGAATCGTCTGCGACCGATGCGGTGTAGAGGTTACTGAGAAGAAGGTTCGTCGTGAGCGTTCAGGTCACATCGAACTCGTTGTTCCTGTAGCTCACATCTGGTATTTCCGTTCTCTTCCTAACAAGATTGGTTACCTCCTCGGTATGCCAACCAAGAAGCTTGATGCTGTTATCTACTACGAGAAGTATGTAGTTATCCAGCCTGGTGTGATGGAAGGTAAGACAGATGCTGATGGTTTGGAAGTAAACGGTTCTCATAAGCTCGATCTCCTGACAGAAGATGAGTATATCGACATTATCGACAACCAGATTAGCGAGGAAAATGATCGTTTGGATGATTCAGATCCTAACAAGTTCATTGCCAAGATGGGTGCAGAGGCTATCTATGAGCTTCTTCAGAATGTAGACCTCGACAATCTGTCATACGAACTTCGTGACCGAGCTAACAACGATTCTAGCCAGCAGCGCAAGACTGAGGCTTTGAAGCGTCTTCAGGTAGTAGAGGGTTTCCGTGCCAGCAAGGGTATTAACAAGCCTGAATGGATGATCATGAAGATTATTCCTGTTACTCCTCCAGAGCTTCGCCCATTGGTACCGCTGGACGGTGGTCGTTTCGCTACATCAGACTTGAACGACCTCTATCGTCGTGTTATCATCCGTAACAACCGTTTGAAGAGATTGGTTGAAATCAAGGCTCCTGAAGTGATTCTCCGAAACGAGAAGCGTATGTTGCAGGAGGCTGTTGATAGCTTGTTCGACAACTCTCGCAAGAGTTCTGCTGTCAAGAGTGAGAGCAATCGTCCATTGAAGTCTCTCTCTGACTCTTTGAAGGGTAAGCAGGGTCGTTTCCGTCAGAACTTGTTGGGTAAGCGTGTTGACTACTCTGCTCGTTCGGTAATCGTTGTAGGTCCTGAGTTGAAGATGGGTGAGTGTGGTCTTCCTAAGTTGATGGCTGCAGAGCTTTACAAACCATTTATCATCCGTAAGTTGATTGAGCGTGGTATTGTCAAGACTGTTAAGAGTGCCAAGAAGATTGTTGACCGTCGCGAGCCTGTTATCTGGGATATCCTCGAGAACGTGATGAAGGGTCATCCGGTTATGTTGAACCGTGCCCCTACACTTCACCGTCTCGGTATTCAGGCTTTCCAGCCTAAGATGATTGAGGGTAAGGCTATCCAGTTGCACCCATTGGCATGTACAGCGTTCAACGCCGACTTCGATGGTGACCAGATGGCTGTTCACCTTCCATTGAGCAATGAGGCTATCTTGGAGACTCAGATTCTGATGCTCCAGAGCCATAACATTCTGAACCCTGCTAATGGTGCACCTATCACCGTTCCTTCTCAGGATATGGTGCTTGGTCTCTACTATATTACAAAGATTCGTCCAGGTGCAAAGGGCGAGGGATTGACATTCTACGGTCCTGAGGAGGCTTTGATTGCCCGTAACGAGGGTCGTTGTGATCTCCACGCTTTGGTGAAGGTTATCGTTGACGACTTGGTTGACGGTAAGATTCAGAAGCGTATGGTTGAGACTTCTGTAGGTCGTGTTATCGTGAATGGTATCATCCCTGATGAGGTTGGATTCTTCAATGATGTCATCTCTAAGAAGACTCTCCGTGGCTTGATTTCTAGTGTAATCAAGGCCGTAGGTATGGCTGAGGCATGTGAGTTCCTCGATGGTATCAAGAACTTGGGTTATCGTATGGCATACGTTGCAGGTTTGTCATTTAACCTTGGAGATATCATTATCCCACCAGAGAAGGAGACTATCGTAGAGCGTGGTCGCAAGGAGGTTGAGGAAATCACCAACAACTATAACATGGGTTTCATCACCAACAAGGAACGTTACAACCAGGTTATCGATGCATGGACTCACGTAAATACCGACTTGGGTAACATCTTGATGAAGGAGATGACTGAAGCTGACCAGGGATTCAACGCTGTATACATGATGCTTGATTCCGGAGCCCGTGGTTCTAAGGATCAGATTAAGCAGTTGTCAGGTATGCGTGGTTTGATGGCTAAGCCTCAGAAGGCTGGTGCAGAGGGTGCGCAGATCATTGAGAACCCTATCCTTTCTAACTTTAAGGAGGGTATGTCAGTGTTGGAGTACTTTATCGCTTCTCACGGTGCCCGTAAGGGTCTTGCGGATACCGCTATGAAGACTGCCGATGCTGGTTACCTGACTCGTCGTCTTGTTGACGTTTCTCATGACGTCATCATCACTGAGGAGGATTGTGGTACATTGCGCGGTCTGGTATGTACAGCATTGAAGAATGGTGATGAGATTATTTCTTCACTCTATGAGCGTATCCTGGGTCGTGTATCAGTTCATGACATTATCCACCCAACTACAGGTGAGTTGATAGTTAAGGCAGGTGAGGAAATTACTGAGCCAAAGGCTAAGGCAATCGATGAGTCTCCTATCGAGAGCGTTGAGATTCGTTCCGTACTTACCTGTGAGAGCAAGAAGGGTGTCTGCATGAAGTGTTACGGTCGTAACTTGGCTACAGCCCGCATGGTTCAACTTGGTGAGGCTGTCGGTGTCATCGCAGCTCAGGCTATTGGTGAGCCTGGTACTCAGCTTACTCTCCGTACATTCCACGCCGGTGGTATTGCGTCTAACGCTGCTGCCAATGCTAAGATTGCTGCGAAGAACAAGTCTCGTATCGAGTTTGATGAGTTGAGCACTGTTCCTTTCATCGAGGAAGATGAGGAAGGAAATGATATCAAGTGCGAGAAGGTAGTAAGCCACTTGGCCGAAATCCGTTTCGTTGATCCAAATACAAACATCATCCTCGCTACATTGAATGTTCCTTACGGTTCTTCTCTGTATCATAAGGAAGGTGAAGTTGTTGAAAAGGATACTGTGATTGCCCGTTGGGACCCATTCAACGCCATTATCGTCAGCCAGTATGCCGGTACATTGAAGTTCAATGACGTTCAGAAGGATCAGACCTACCGTGCCGAGGTCGATGAGACCACTGGTTTGGAGGAGAAGATCATCACCGATTCAAAGAATAAGGCGATGGTTCCTTCTTGTGATGTTATCGATGCTAATGGTGAGGTAGTTGGTACATACAACTTCCCTGTAGGTGGTCACCTCATTGTTGAGGATGGTCAGACTATCAAGACCGGTGAGGTGTTGGTTAAGATTCCTCGTGCGGTTGGTGGTGCTGGTGATATCACCGGTGGTCTTCCACGTGTTACCGAGCTTCTCGAGGCTCGTAACCCATCTAACCCTGCTGTCGTATCAGAAATCGATGGTGAGGTAACCATGGGTAAGGTAAAGCGTGGTAACCGTGAGATCATCGTAACATCTAAGACTGGTGATCAGAAGAAGTATCTCGTATCTCTCTCTAAGCAGATCCTGGTACAGGAGCATGATGCTGTACGTGCTGGTACTCCTCTTTCTGATGGTAGTGTAACTCCTGGCGATATCCTCGCCATCATGGGTCCTACTGCTGTCCAGGAGTATATCGTTAACCAGATTCAGGACGTTTACCGTCTCCAGGGTGTGGCTATCAACGATAAGCACTTCGAGGTTGTGGTACGTCAGATGATGCGTAAGGTTCGTATCGACGATCCAGGTGATACAACATTCCTGGAGCAGGAGTTGGTTGACAAGCTCGACTTCGCTGAGGAAAATGATCGTATCTGGGGTAAGAAGGTTGTTACCGATGCCGGCGACAGTACCGAACTTAAGCCAGGTCAGATTATCACTGCACGTAGATTGCGTGATGAGAACTCTGCATTGAAACGTCGTGACAAGAAACTTGTACAGGTTCGTGATGCAGTTGCTGCTACTTCTACTCAGATTCTTCAGGGTATCACCCGTGCTGCTCTTGGTACAAAGAGCTTCATGAGTGCTGCTTCCTTCCAGGAAACTACTAAGGTCTTGAACGAAGCTGCGATCCGTGGTAAGGTTGATTACCTTGAGGGTATGAAGGAGAATGTAATCTGCGGTCACTTGATTCCTGCAGGTACTGGTCTCCGTCAGTGGGAGAAGCTCATCGTCGGCTCTAAGGAAGAGTACGAGCGTATGCAAGCTAATAGAAAGAATGTACTCGACTATGCAGATACTCCTATCGTGGACTAATCTGTAGGATAGAGTCACATATATAATAAGGAGGGTGTGTCATAAGATTATGATACACCCTCTTTTTCTTTTTTTATGTTATTGATATATTGTTGGAAAAGACAGCTAAAGTTTTTGGGAAAGCTTGTATCTCTGGTCGCACAACAGCTGTTGTGCGCTTGCATATCAGCTGATGTGCGCTTGCATAACAGGTGATGTGCATGCGGTGGTCAACTATTATGCGCTAACTTTTTTATATTTTTTCTTCTTCATGGGTTGGGAATTTTGTACCTTGATGTGTTCTTGGGATAAACAATACAGATAAAAATAGAAATGGAAAAGATAGAACAACTTTTTCGCCAGCATTATTCAAAGATGTTTCTCGTTTCGAGGATGATTCTAGGGGATGAAGAGACCGCAAGGGATGTGGTGAGCGATATTTTTGCAGATTTGCTCAGTGGAAAGCTTCGGCTTCCACCTAAAAGTACGGAAGGTTACTTTGTCGTTCTTACTCGAAACCGATGTTTGAATTATCTCAGAAAGATGCCCCTTCACGAAAAGGTCAAGGCTGGTCTTAAGGTGGGCCATACGGTAGATATCGTGCATGATGAAAACCGAATCATTCGCGAGATAGACCATGAGATGAGCAAGGCAGATCAGATGCTTCGTTTTGTAGATGAAGAATTGACGCTCCAAACCCGCCGCGTGGTCAATATGCATTATCGCCAGAAACTCACTTATCGTGAAATCTCAGAAGAGTTAGGTATCAGTGAGGCTGCCGTCTATAAGCATCTTGCTCAAGGTATCAAACGAATAAAAGAACATTTTAATCCCAAGAACAATGGATAAGTTAACACAAGTAATCGACATGATTGAGCACCCAGAGCATTATTCTGAGTCTCAGATGAAAGAGATTCTCCAAGATGAGGAGTCTCGCCAGACCTATCTCACGATGATGGAGATGCGTATGGCTTTTGATAAAGAAGCGACAGAGAAAGATTTGGATGTAGATAAGGAATGGCAATTGTTTACTGAACAGCATCCGATAGTGAAGTCCCGTTTTGATTGGCACAAACTCGCTGCTTCCTTTATAGGTGTATGTTTGCTGTCTGGCATCGCCTTTGCTGCCATTCATACATTCAGTTCGCATCGTCAGGTAGAAGAAACATCGGCAGGGGATACGTCTCAGGTAAAAGTAGCATCCAGTCCAAATACTGCTGCTGTCAGTGATAAAGCTACGTCATCTGATGTCAAGAAGGAAATTGTGCATAAGACTTTCGACAATGTTTCCTTAGAAACGATGCTCGGAGAAATGGCAGAGTATTATGGAGTGAAGATTGTGTTCCAGAACCAGGAAGCCAAGCAGCTTCGTTTCTATTATGAATGGAACAGCGAGAACAGTCTGCAGAGTGTAGTGGATGAGTTGAATCATTCACAGCAGATAATTCTCTCTTTGGACAATGATGAGCTTGTTGTAGAATAATCCTGTCGCAGACAGGTCTGTTTGCAAGTTGGCTTATTTGTAATATGTATCAAATCAATATAAAAATTATGAAGAAATATATGTTCGCTTTCCTGATGTGTCTGTTGGTACAGGCATCGTTTGGACAGCGCATCTCTCGAAGCTATAGCAACCGTTCCATGTCTGAAGTCCTGAAGGATTTAGACAAGGCAACCCGTCGATATAAAATCAGTTTTATCTATAATGAACTGGAAGATTTCACCGTCACTACCTCTTTCCGTAATCTCGATTTGCAGGAAGCTTTGGGGCGGGTCTTTGGATTTTATCCGATGAAGGCTACGATAGAGGATAGCTTGATATTCGTGGAATGTACCCAAAAGGAACCTACCAAATTGATGGGACGGGTGATAGATGAACGTCATCGACCAGTGGAGTTTGCCAATGTGGCTTTACTCAATCCCAGGGATTCTTCCTTTCTCACAGGTGGTGTGACCAATGCCAGCGGCAATTTCGTGATACCTTGTAGCATGAAGAAGGTTCTCGCCAAAGTAAGTTGTGTGGGTTATTACACCTTATATAATATATATAATGTGGGAAAAGTCGGAAATGTGGTGTTGAAGGAGAGTACCATGCATATCAATGGTGTTACGGTGAAGGCGAAATTGCCTTCTTTCAAGATGGGACGTGAAGGAATGCTCATAGACATACAGCATTCTGATTTGTCAAAAGTAGGAGATGCCGTTGATGTACTCCGACAATTACCTCGCATCAATGTAAGTAGTACCGATGTCATCAGCGTTTATGGCAAGGGTACACCTATTATATATATCAACAATAAGCAGGTGAGAGATTCCAGGGAATTGCAGCGCCTGAAGTCTGATGCCATCAAGAATGTGGAAATCATTACTTCGCCAGGTGCAAGATATGATGCCACGGTCAGTTCGGTGATTCGCATCCGGACCGTCAAGAAGCAGGGCGAAGGGGTGAGTGGATCCTTGAATTCCATGGTATGGTATAATGGATATCTGGGAGGGTCAGAACAGCTTAGTCTCAATTATCAGAGTGAAAAGCTCAACTTGTTTGGGTCTCTTTGGGGATATACAAGAGGGCATAAGGAGGCTACTTCGCTAATTCAGCATATTGAAGGAACGAAGAATGTTACCGTAAACCAGTATGATCCCTTATCCTATCGCAATACAATGGGAGAAGTAAACTTTGGTTTCAATTATGACCTCAATGATGAAAACTCTATCGGTGCTTCTTATGATTTAGAATGCGAACCCTATGCGAAAGGGCATGTTGATGGACAGCAGGAAATATTCAATGAGGGACAACCTGTGGATATCATCAAACAGAAAGCATTGGTCGATGATATAGGTGGTCCTACCCATGAGTTGAATGCTTACTATGTGGGAAAGGTCAATAAACTGGGAATAGACTTTAATGGAACCTGTCTCTGGCAAAAAACTGGTCGGGATATGTTGGAAACAGAAGAGGCTACCGTATTGGAAAATCGGGAAATCCATACTGCGAGTCGCCGCCATAATCAGTTGCTTGCAGGCAAACTGATTCTTTCTTATCCCATAGCCAAGGGGCAGTTGGAGTTAGGAAGCGAAGTGAGCCATACCCACAGTAGCGGAGAATATAGCAATGCGGAAGGCATTGTGGCGGATGCTTCTACCGATATGAAGGAAGATAATTTGGCGGGATTTCTTGCCTTTTCATATCCTTTAGGCTCGTTTTCAATGGATGCAGGATTGAGATACGAGTATGTGTCTGCCAAGTATTATTCTTTCGGTAAGTATGAAGAAGAGCCTAGCAGGAATTATAGCAATTGGTTTCCCAACCTGACCCTGTCATGGAATAAGGAACCATGGGCGGCATCTCTGGCATATACCTGCAAGACAAAGCGTCCTTCTTATAGTTCCTTGCGCAATGAGGTGCAGTATGATAATCGCTATATGTATGAAGGTGGCGATCCTTATCTTCGTCCTACCATTGCTCATGATGTTTCATTGGATGTGATGTGCAACTGGATTTCGTTTGGTGTGGAGTATCTTTATGAGGACAATCCCATCATCTGGTATGTTACCCTTTATAATCATCAGGATATAGCCTTCTTGAGAAATGTGAACTTTTCCAGCAAGCAGACTATGACTGCGTATGTCATAGCTGCTCCCAAGTTCGATTGGTATCAGCCTACATGGCAAGTCTTCTTTCAGAAGCCTTTTTTTGATGCGGAAAAATATGGTGCTCCTCGTGGTTTGTCGAAGCCTGCCTTGGGTATTACATGGAACAACAAGTTTAAGTTGAGTTCTACTTGGACTTCATGGGTGACCCTTCATGCCAATACGACATCCTATAATGCCTTCCGCCGGTATCGCTCTGGTTATTTTGCCTCTATGCGAATGGTTAAGACATTCTTTGATGAAGCCTTGACTGTTAATTTCTATGCTGATGATATCTTCAGAAGTCAGAAAGACCAATGGACCATGTATGGCGACCATGCAACCTTGACGAAGGATAGTTATAATAGTGCCCGTGAAATTGGTGTCAGGGTGGTCTATAAATTCAATTCCGGTCATAGAAAGTATAAGGGCTCAGGTGCTGGTAATGCAGAGAAGAGCCGCTTCTGATAGACCGGTTCTTCAGATAAAAAAGAATTTATATTTCAAAAGTCCTTTCATACTAAGCTTGTGTCTTTGAAGCGTTTTAGTGTGAAAGGACTTTTAACACAAAATAATTGGCAGATTATTCGTTTTTTCCAAGATCGGAAGAGCGTCGTGTAGGGAAAGAGTGTAGATCTCGGTGGTCGC
>USQD01000032.1 GCA_900556795.1 uncultured Prevotella sp.
AGCTTCAGCATTAGCGCTTGCAAGCTGTTCTAGCGACGATTTCCTCGGTGATACTCCAGGCAGTACTCCTACCTCTGCCAATTCAGCTATTAACTTCGGTGGAGATGCTGGCAAGATTACTCGTGCTACATCGAACGAGGGAAATACACAGCAGATGCTCGATGGACAGTTCTTGGTCTATGGTGTAAAGAAGACTAACGACGAAATATTTCATAATGTATTCGTTAATTATTCTGTTTGGGATGTTGAAGCAAATAACACTACCTCAAACACTAATGGATGGGAGTATGTAGGAACTAAGGATGCAGCTAACCTTGGTATTGGTAAAATCACATTAAAATATGATCAGACTATTAAGTATTGGGACTATTCAGCTTCTGTGTATCACTTCGTAGCTGGTTCTCCAATTGATGCTTTCAAGTACACTATATCTCCGGATCTTACTACAGGTACAGATATTGAATCAGCGACAGTAACTGGTCTCGCCGGTCATATCGAAGCCAACAATACAGAAACAGCTCTCAAGACAAATCCTGTATATATAGCAGCTCCAGTAAAGATTGCAAAGGACGACTACCAAAAGCCTGTAAAATTCACTTTTATTCGTCAGCAGTCAATGGTTCGTGTAGGTATTTATGAGACTATCCCTGGATATTCTATTACTGACATAAAATTCTATGCTTACGATACTGATGACAACACTCTCAAAGTTTCTAAAGGCAATAACGTCATCCTTACTTCTGCTACAGATGGCTACTTTGTAGGTGGAAGCAATCTCACAGGTACTGTAACTTATGATTGGAAATCAACAACTCCTTCATACACCTACAAATATGATGATACAAATCTTGTAAAGAGCAAAAACTGGTATGCTGGTAAGTTAAGTATTTTGGCTACTACATCATCAGAGCCAACAGTTGCTACACTCTATGGTACCGACAAAGATATGTCTACAACAGGCTATTTCACTGTTTTGCCAACACCTTCGGAAACAAAAGCTTCGCCTATCTTGATTAAGTGTGACTATACTCTCACTGATTTTAATTCAGGTGAGACTATCAAGGTTACAGGCGCTACTGCTGCTATCCCTGCAGCATATAGCAAGTGGGAGCCTAATACACGCTATACATACCTCTTCAAGATTTCTGATAAGACTAATGGTACTACAGGTGATCCTAATAACCCTGACGATCCAGCAGGTCTCTATCCTATTACATTCAATGCCGTAGTAACAGAAATGGCAGATAAGACACAGGGTACAACCACAACCGTTGCAACTCCTTCAATTACAACATACCAGGAAGGTTCTGTTGTAGATAATACTATCAAATATGTAGCAAATAAAAAAATCGATGTTACTGTTACAGAAAGTACAAGTGGAACTAAACAGAACTTGTCTACAACAGGTTCGGCTGTAGGTCATATTGCAGTTTATAAGTTCACTGCTCCTATTACCGAAGCTGAAGTTCAGGTTAAGGGTACAACAGGCGTAGGCGTAACAGAAGTAACGAACGGTTCTGTTGCCGACAATGTATATACATTTACCCCAGAGGGAGAAGGCTACTATGCTATCCAGTACTTAACAACTGCAGCAGTTGGAAATAAACCAGCAGCATACACCTATAAGGTTGTATATGTAGCAGCAGCTACAAAATAACAGATTCCTCTTTTGCCCCAAAAACTCGGGAGCAAAACAATACTATTAAGGCCGGACGGGGTTGAATGTTCCCAGCCCGGCTCCTATGATAAAAAGCAAGAAGAAAATGAAATTATATCGCATCCTGACCATACCATTCTTGGCTCTATGTCTTTTTTCCTGCGCTGGATCTGGGCAGGAAGAACCGGATGTGCCTACTCAACCGGAAGAACCGAAGGGAGTAAGTATCTCTTTCGGAGGAAATAGCGGAACATGGCAAGATGCACCTACTACCCGTGCTAATAAAGAAACAGGACTGGAAACCATTGCCAAAACCTTCAAAGTATGGGGATATAAAACTACAGGGGGAAATAATACGGGCGGATTTACTGATTCACAAAACGTAATGGATGGATATACCGTCAACTGGACACAACAAACTGCCAACACAACCTCCAGCAATACTGCCGATTGGGAATACGTGGGTATCGCTAATCAAACTATCAAATACTGGGACTATTCCGCTACCAGCTATCGCTTCTTCGCCTATAGCATTCCAACAGCAGCAGGAAATAGCACAGCCCCATATTTCTCGGGACCTCTAACAACAGAAGGTTCCACCAATCTCCATGCATCCTTCTCTATACCATTCAATTACGACAAGGATGCAACCAACGTTTCTACCCCTTATATCTCCGACCTCTGGATGTCAGACAACCAGAACTTCGAAAACAGGAAATACGGGGCATGCGTAAAACTCACCTTTGCCCCTATCATCACAAAGGTAAGATTCAAATTCAATTATCAGGCAGAAAGTCAGGTCTCCATTACAAAAATCTCATTCCGAAATGTAAATGATGTACCTTCTCCAACATCGGGAAATATCATCATCACCTACCCTATTACAGGTATGGATACCCAAGCTTCCTATATTTGGGAGGCCACAGGAACAGAGACCGAACTCATCAATTTCACCATTCCTTATGAAGAAGAAGGCGATTTGAACCATCAAACCACCACAAGAAAGAAATGGTATTTCGTTCCACCATTGGGAGACAGTAAGACAACACAGCAAAGTGCTTACATCATTACAGCAGACATCAACGGCAAGAAAGCTACAGCCACCGTTCCCGCAGAATTCATGCAGTGGAAGGCAGGCTATCAATATACATACATCTTTAAAATAACAAAAGCAGGAACCAACATTGCCTTCACCAATATGCAGGTGGAGAAATGGGTGGAAACTCCTATTAAAAATAATGGCGGTACCGAAGACTGGTAACGCCCCACATAACTCATTATGAAGAATAAAAAACTGATGTTACCCCTCTTTGCCTTCCTCGCAAGTCTCACTGCCTGCGAAAGCAATGACCTGCCTATTCAGCACGCAGACAGTTACCGATACATCACCTTTGCTGCACAGACACAAAAGATGATGACACGTGCTGATGACAGATATGAAAGCTATGACCCGGTTCTGCGAATGCACCCACTCAACATGGGCGTCTTCGGCTATTACAACTTTGCCACTCATAACTTTGAAGCCACAGACACGGAGATGGGAGACGAAAACCACGCCATCTTTGCCAATGCCCAGGTAGATTACAATCAATCGACCAAGACCTGGAGCACCCAAGAAGAAAAGCAATGGGATGCTTACCCAGACAGCAACTTCGACTTCTTCGGATATATGCCGCATTCTGAATCAGCAACCCTAAGCAAGCCATCGGCAACAGAAAGTACCTATCTCCTGACGATTCCTTTCTCCATGCCAACCATAAATGGCACCCCATCCCCTATCCTTGCTCAGAAAGATTTAAGACAGGCGCCAATCATCTGCGCCAAACCAGAACATAAGGGAAGTACAACGGCAGGAGGTTCGGATGCAACCTTTGAACGAATAGTTACTTTCCTCTTCGACCAGACACTGACGGGCTATAACCTCAACTTCCAACTGGACCAGAAGATGAATGCCATCCGACACTTCCGCATCAAGGGAGTCAAGATTTACGGTAAAGGACAGAACGACGAAGGTCTGGCAACAGGAGGCAACGTAAGCCGCAGCTATACCTGGAGTAACAATGAGTGGACGGCAAAAGCCATCCAATGGAGCAATCTGAAGAAGGTAGATATAACGGAAGAAAACGCCATCCAGCTGGCAAAGGATGAAAATTCAGAAGCCCCATTTACTCCGGTAGCCAACGAATCCATGGATATCGATGACAGCAAGTATCATCGTTGGGGCACCACCTTCTATGCCATTGCTGATGTCTCTTTCGTACCCACCGTCGCCGTCACCTACGATGTAATTCTGAAAGATGAAAACGGAGAAACGGTGACCCGTAAGGACGTAACCTCTACCACCATTTTGGGAAATAGATATTTCGAAACACTCAACCCTACCAATACGGCAGCGATTTATAACATCAATATCCTCATCCAGCCAAGATATCTCTATGTACTGGCTGACCAGGATGCCTATACGGGTCATCTGCTGATACAATAATATACATTCCAATCATTCGCTTTATATATGAACAAAAATATACAAAAACGCATTCAGAGAGGACTCAATCATATAGCCCTTCTAGTCTTCCTGATAATACAAGGAAGCCAGATAGCCTGGGCACAGAACGTCCAGGAGGAAAAACTGCTGTATTCTACCGATTTCACGGAATGGAACGACATTGACCGTAAAACAACCATCGGTAAGAAGGTGACCCAATGGACAGAATATAGCAATGAAGAACTCACCTTCACCCTTAATGGTGTGGGTGTAGACCCTAAAAGTACTAAATTCGCCAAATATACAGGTTACATGATAACCGCCAAATATACAGGAGAATATAGCAAGGACAAGCCGAGCGTCATAACCTCAAAATTAAAGAGCATTACGAAAATCGTACTAACTCAGGCTGCTACTGGAGGCAAACGTGGTATCAAGGTATCTGTCAAGGGAGATGGAGATAATGATTGGGTGCCTATTCATAATATAACCATTTCAAAGAAAGATGGTGAAGAGCTCACACTCAAAGACATAAACCGCACCAACTGCCAAATCAAGCTTGAAAACTTCACACTTGATCAAAACGCATATATCGTAGACCTCAAAATCTACGGTAACGCTACTGGCAGCTCAAATGGAATCAAAATGCTGACCTTTGAACCCCAAGAGGGCATCATCGGCAAATATCCAACCAAAATCAAATGTGACAAGGACGGAAATGCCGTCATGCCATCGGGCAATACGTTCTCCAAACCGGGCTATACTTTTGAATCCTGGACTGATGGAACCAAGGAGTATAAACCTGGTGAAAACTATACTTTTACCGAAAATGTTACCCTCAAACCAAAGATGAGGGCAAACTCTTATCATCTATACGACAACAACGAGGAAGCAACCATTGTATGGAGTTTCGACCGTACCAAAGCTCCTGCACTCAATATATACAGCGAACATACACAAAAGGATTTATCATATACCAGTCCTATAATCATCAATATTGATGGAAATACAACAGGAACGCAGGATGTGGCGCTGAATATCAATACGAAATCAGGAAAAATAGAGAATACCGATGAGCGCATGAATGCTCTCAACGGAAAAGGAGCACTGGTGAAAAACGGTACTCAATTCTCTCTTCCTGCCATGTATGGTATGACAGTAACCGTCACGGCTTCCGACAAAGTGGATGACAAAAACGAGAACAGGAGAACCTCCTTTGGAACAGGAAATGATAACGTTCAGATCAAACTGAAAGATACTGCCAATCAGGATTCTCTAATACTGAAAGACGCTGTAGTATCAGAGGATGGTAAAACCGTAACCTTCACCTACAAGGGAGACGAATCTACCATCACCCTGATGCCTTACGTGAATCAAGGTTCAAAGGCAGACAACTGGTTCTTTGAATCCATCACTGCTACCTATCCGCAGCTGGCAAACTTCAGCTACACCAACACCATCTCGAATACAGAACAAACCAACTTCCCTAACGAAAAGGTAGAGAATGCTTGTGAAACGAAAGTGACGCTGGAAGGTGACACCAAGAGCGCTCATGCCAATACCGGTGGACACTATGTAATTGGTGAAAAGCTCACCATTACCCCTACACCGAAATACGGATATGATTATACCGGAATCAAGATAGGCGAAACTACCTATACGGCTTCACCTTACGAATATACCGTTCAGGAAGGTGAGAACAAGCTGAAAGTTATCTACACAAGAAAAGAATTACATAAAATAACCCTCCAGTCGTCAGATGCCAAACTCGGAACAGTCTCCATCGAACCGAAATATGACAACTTCTACAGCGAACAGGGAAAGCTGGGAGATATTACTCATATAGAAAGTTGGTATACACCAGAAACCAAGGTGACAGTGACTGCCGAAGCTGCTACCAACTATATCGTGGACTACTGGCAGGATGGTGAGGAAAGCCGAAATGTGGGAGAAGCCTATTCTTTCACAACCACCAACCAGGACCGTACCATCATCGCCCACTTTAAAGAGGGAAAGATGGGTAGTGTAATATTCAACATTGACAATGTCCGTGTCAACGGTAAGGACGAAAAAGGCAAGTTCCAGAATGCCATCAGCATCAAACCGGACGATATGCTCAACGTACGCTCCTTCACCATCCCTACCAACTATACCCTCTTCAAGAGCATCAAAGATGATGGAACAGCATCTGAAAAGGAATATACCCTCAAATATTGGCAGGATGATAGAAGCAAGCAATACAAACTGGGCTATACCTATTCCTTCAGCACGGAAGGAGAAACCATCACTCTGGTTCCGGTATTCGAAGAGAACTCTTCCACCCAGGACAACCGTGTCAACGATTCTCTCATCCGATATGACTTCGCCAGAAAAGTGAAGGAATATGAAGACGCTTCTACAGAGTCGTCAACAGATCCTTCAACGAAAGAAGCCAGAAAGGTAAGCGCTCAAACCGTGAATATCGGAAAGAACAAGCAGATGTTCTGGACCTCAAAAGTATGGGTGAAAGTGCGTGAAAACAGTGTAGATTCGGAACACTGGAGAGATGCTGCCCTCTGGTGCAATACAGGCAAGAAGGGATATATCAGAAACGAACAGTTTGATAACTGGTGTGCCTTCGGTCCGGGTACAACCTTCTGGTTTCCATCCGGTACAGGCACCAAGGTTTCCCTCATGTCGTATTCCAAGATTACCACAACGACGATAGACGATTCTGTTCCTACGCTCGACAGAGAACGTACCAACATCGAACGAAAGAAGGTGGGATTACCTTCACTCGAAGAAGAGGAGAAGGGAGCTGAATCCTATATGTATGTCTATACACATACCACCCAGAGCCCGGATCTCCGAGCAGCTATCAAGATTGGAGATGACTACTCCTACTACCAGTGGCTGGAAATCAAGATGCTTGCAGCCAACTGGGTAACCCTGCATGCTGCAACCAATGACGACTTGCGTGGCATCATCAAGGATATCCAACTGGTTACAACTGATGGGAACCACGAACTCAAAAAGCTGGAAGATGGCGGTCTGGCATTCCATAAGGGTGAACGCGTCAGAATAACGCTCAACAGAAAGAAGGGATATGAACTGGACAAGATTCTTGACCTCAATACACTGGATGAGAACGGAGAACCGCTTGTCCTGTTGGAGATAAATGACGACGGTACAACCAAGCATTCTGTCTTTGATCTCAAGAAGACAGAGAACTATCAGACGGGAAAGGATCACTATCTCACATCCGACAGTATCCGAACCCAATATGTATTGGAAGGCAACATCACCAACCACCGCAATCTGCAAGTCTGCTTCAAGGAGATGAAGAATACCTATTACATCACCTACAATGCCGGAAATCAGGCAGAAGGTACTTCTCCGGAGGCAACATGGGTGGAAGCCGGTGACCTGTTTGTCGTTCCTAAGAACAAAACCCTTTACTTGGAGGGTAACACGCTTCACCATTGGGTGGATGGCGCAGGAAATAAATATGAAATAGGTGAAGCCTACAAGGCTCCAGAGAAATTCATCCGTATGTTCCCGGTATTCGAGCCGAATGAATTCAATATTCTTAACCTCACAAAAAAGGTTACGGCTACCTGGAATTTCGCAAAAAAAGATGGTGCACCAACCATCAACTATGAGGGAACAAAGGGTATTCTCGTTACGCAGCTGGTAGCAGATGGAAAGAGTATCGATCTCAAGATTACCCTGGATGGCAGTAAGGGTAAATTCAACAACGTATCGAATACAAAGAATCCGGAACGAATACAGATTAATTCTGGTTCTATCGTTGAGTTCCCATCTACACCTGGATGTGAGGCAAAATGGACAGCAACGGAAAACGGCAAAAAGTTGACGATAGCCGGAAAAATTGTTACACTCACCAATACAGAAGCATCAGTGACCTGCTCGGGGGAAACAGTCATCCAGAAGGTAGAATTCAATCAGGGAGACGGTGCCTACAGTAAGAGTTTCAGCGTGACATATAAGCCGCAAAACGATACAAAGCCAACCATAGAATCTCTGACCTGCAATGGTAGAACTTTAAGCGCTACAGAGATTCAGAACATGATGAGCGGTACTGACAAATGCGTCACCTTCACGGTAAGTCCATGGATCAATGACAATAATACAATACCGGAGGTTACCGGTACTGCCACAAAGAACGGTAGCGTTACAGTGACCAAGGCAACCGTTCTATCGCCTGAATGCGTGGCTACCGTCAAGACACAGAGCGGTATTGTCGTTGAGACCTACCCTATCAAATTCAAATTTGATACGCCTACGCTTGCTCCTACATTAAATTCGCTGACCATAAATGGTACTACCTATACCGGAAATACCATCGAACTGAACAATGTACCAAGAAGTGGTGTTATCAAGCTGAACTTCAACCGTCCGATGAAAGCTACCAACTATCAGTATAGAGATGTTAGTTCTTCTACAGCCATCGGCAAGGAACAGATCATTAAATATTGGGATTTGCCGTCAGAAGGAACTGTAACTTTAAAGATTACGACAACCGGAGACATCTACGGATGTGCTTATGGACAGGAAATCACCCTTACCCTCCATGTGGCGAAAGAAGATACCCGTTATCACCGACACAACTTCGACTTTATCGTAGGCGAGGATGGAAACATGGATGAAGCTATCAAGGCAGCAAACAATAACGACAAGACTGATCACCGTTACTACATCTTCGTTCCGGATGGCGAATATGAGCTGACAGGAAATACAACGATTTCCTTTTCAGAAGATCCGGTAGATGAGAACGGAAAGCCTCGTAAGGATATGAACGGAAAGAATAACGGTAAGACGGAAATCAAAAAGCCGAACATCTCTCTTATCGGACAGAGCAAGGAAGGCGTTAAGATATGGAACCATCCGGTAGTAGAAGGTATCAGCTATACGGCAACCATCCAACTGAATAAAAATACAAACGACTTCTATGCACAGGATCTTACCCTGGAGAACCAATTTAACTATTGGGGAGTTCATGATGGTTCCAGTGGTGCAGGTCGTGCTGTTGCATTCTGCGACCAAGGCAACAGAAGCGTTCTGAAGAATGTGGCACTCATGAGTTGGCAGGATACCTATGTATCTTCCAACGCCAATGCAGACTATCGCGGCTATTTCGAGAATTGCGACCTGGCGGGTGTGGTTGACTGGATTTGCGGAAATGGCGACATCTGGTTTGAGAAATGTAATCTCATCCTTCGTGACCGAACAGGTAACAATATTGCGGCTCCTAGCACAGAAAAAGGTCAGGCATGGGGATATGTCTTCAACAACTGTATCATCAGACCGGAGACAGACAAGCCAACCCAGCTCAAGGGCAATGACTGGACCCTGGCACGTCCTTGGGACAATTCGCCTGCATGTACCTTCCTCAATACGAAGATGTATACCCTGCCACGAAGTTACGGCTGGAACAGAATGAACGCAGGAAAGGTTGTAAGATTCCACGAATACAACAGTGTGGATGGTTCTGATACACAAATCCCATTGGAAACCCGTTCACTTGCCGCCTGCTCACCGGCTCCAGGTTCCGATGACTGCATTCTGACAGCTGCCGAAGCTACTGGTTACAACATCCGCAACGTAATGGGTGGAAGCGATGCTTTCGAACCGCAGGAACTCTGCAAGCAGATTGATGCCCTATCAGGCTTGCAATCAAAAAGAGGCGAAGAGGATGAAGATAAGGAAAAGGTAGATACAGAGAATCACATCATCTGGACAGACAAACTGGTACTGGATGACGACAAACTGCAATGGAATGACCAGAAAGAAGCACTCTGTTACTTCCTCTTTAAACTGGATGAAACAGGAAAGTGGATTTATCAGACGAATGTGACAGATAACTATGTCAACCTCACCGCCTACGGTTCTGGTTATTATTGTGTGCGTGCAACCAACCAGCGTGGTGGTCTTGGTGCAGCGACAGACAAGATTAAATTCACCCTTGTTGATGCCTACGAACTGGTTATCAAAAAAACAGGTGATGATAAGGATTATGGTTGGAGCACCATCTGTCTGCCATTTAATGCAAAAGTACCTGAAGGAGTCAAGGCTTATGCGGCAACAGCTCATAATTCCAACAATGAGACGGACATCATCAGGGATTTCACGATGACACTGACAGAAGTGAATGTCATCAATGCCAACAAAGGATATGTGGTTTATGGTCCTGTGGGTTCCAACTACTTCCACTCCACTTCCCGTGAAAGCAATGAAGCAACCATACTGAAAGGCAACCCTACGAAGGATTATATTTCTTCCGACAACAATAACGGCTACGTCTTGTCATACAAGACCTGGGGGTTAGGGTTCTACAAGTACACAGGCTCGCAGTTATCGCCATACCGTGCGTGGTTGCCTCAGAACATGGTAAGCAAGAGCAATGAAGAGGATCTGGCATTGGGCAAGCAAGCCATCCATCTGGTCTTTGCCAAGGGCACTTCCGGTATTCTCCCTCCTACTATCCAAAGAGACCAGGAAGAAGAAAAACTCTTCAACCTCTCTGGCCAGCAAGTAGAGAAAGCCACGAAGGGTCTTGTCATCAGCCGGAAGAAAGGTAAGTTCATCAAGAAATGACGTAAGCCTTTGCGATTACGCAAAAAACCCTCCCTTTGGCATTTTTGCCAGAGGGAGGGTTTTCTAAATCTAGTAAGCGTTCTTATCGGGGAAAATAATACTCTTCGCTGTCAAGAAAATAATCTTGATATCAAGCCAGAACGACCAGTTCTCAATATACCAGATATCTCGACGGATACGTTCTTCCATTTGCCACAACTCCTTGGTTTCACCACGGAATCCAGTAACCTGTGCCCAACCTGTAATACCAGGCTTGGAGAAATGTCGCACCATATACTTATCAATCAAACTACCATATACCTCAGTATGATGCAACATGTGTGGACGAGGACCTACGATACTCATATCGCCCTTCAATACATTGATAAACTGAGGGAACTCATCAATGTTTGTCTTTCTCATGAAGTTGCCAAAGGCAAACTTTCTCGGATCGTCCTTGGTTGCCTGCGCCTTGTCAGCATCCTTATTCACATGCATGGAACGGAACTTCAGACAGTAGAAAGTATCACCATTCAAACCCGTTCTAGCCTGCTTGAAGAAGATAGGACCCGGACTCTGCATTTTGATGATAAGCGCGATGATAGGAATGAACGGCAAGACACAAAGACAGATGATACCACTTACTACGATATCGAAAGTTCGCTTGATAAAACGGTTCGAAAGACTGGACAATGGTTCAAAGTGGTTGGAATAAACCGTTCTTCCCATGAAATTACGGGCATCAAGATGCAGTTTATACTCACCGAACACACGAGGCAGATAATAAAAATGCACAACGTTTTTATCACAGAAGCGCATAATCTTCACTATCAGTTCTGACTCAGTATGCGATAAGCAGCAGAACACCTCATCTACACTATGTGGAGATCCATTGATCGTATCATTGAGGGTTGAAGACAAGATAATGTGGAGGTCTTTCATGCTTCCAATTCTATTCAACCCCTTTGGAGCATTTACGATATCTTCATCTGCAAAATATCCATTCACAATATAACCAGCCGAAGGATCTTCGGTCATTATTTTATACATTTCTACAATGGCCGGGTCGTTACCAATGAAAATCGCTGTACGGCTATTATGACCTTTTGCACGAAAATATTTGAGTATTTTAAGTTCACAGAGACGGGACAGAATCAGTAAGAAGTAATATGAAATGCCAAAGATGATACTGAACGAGAACATATTGCCTCCATGACTAAGCAGCCTCACGAAAACAAAGAACCAAAAAATGGTAAATCCAGCCAGCCAGAAAGTACGTTTCAATACTTGCAGGAAACTGATTCTTCTTATATGGATGATAGTAGAGTAATTGTATTCACTAAGAAATAGAGCAGCATTAGCAACAAAAAAAGTGATTTTCGTTGCTAATTCAAAGTAAGCAGGAATAATCTGTGATCCATATTTAATAAAGAGAAGCAACAGACAATTCAAGATGACGAAATCAGTACAAATTACCAAACGTCTCACTAACAAATTTCCTCTATAGTTATTATTCTTCATAAAACATTATTACTAAAGTTTCGCAAGTGAAAATTCACAAGCGTGATTTAACGTAATTTTGGAATAAAAAAGGCTCTGAAGTTTGT
>USQD01000033.1 GCA_900556795.1 uncultured Prevotella sp.
GAGTTCAGACGTGTGCTCTTCCGATCTATGAATAAATTAACGCTAAACTTATTGATTTTACTAACCATACCCTGTATTCTCTATGGTCGTAACTTCAATGTGATGGATTTCGGTGCTCGAGGTAACGGAATCAGTGATGACGCTATCGCCATTCAGAAAGCTGTGGATGCTTGTACGAATGCCGGAGGGGGAGATGTGGTCTTTTCCGCCAATCATACATTCCTTTCAGGACCCGTACAGTTGAAATCGAATGTGAACATCGTTCTGGAAACCAATTCCGTCTGGAAAGCCAATCCCGATGAGAGTATCTATCATCTCAGCGCCTTCGGTAAGAACGAGGGTGAGGGTATGATGTGGATATGGGCGAAGGATGTGGAGAATCTTTCGTTCTCTGGGCATGGTACGATTCATGGCAATGGTATCAGGTTTATGGGTGCTGAACTTTTTGATAGTTACGAACTCAAACCGGTCACTACTTTCGATCCTCGTCCGCACGTGCTTACCCTGATGGGAGTCAGGAATCTCAATATCCGTGATATTACGATACGGGAAGGTGCTTACTGGACGGTGCATCTCATCGGGTGCGATGGGGCTGTGATTGACGGCATCAATCTGCTCAACAATCTCAAGATCCGTAATGGTGATGGTATTGATATCGATCATAGCAAGAATGTGCGCATTGCCAACTGTCATATCACCAGTGGCGATGATGCTATCTGCCTGAAAAACCGCCGTGAGTTTGAAGAATATGGTTCTTGCCACGACATCGTTGTAACGAATTGTGTGATGGAGAGCCGTAGCTGTACCGTGAAGATTGGCAGCGAGAATATGGATTCCATCTATAATGTGGTTATCGACAATTGCGTGATCAAGGGTAGCAACCGTGGTCTCGGTATTCAGAACCGTGATGAGGGAACCGTGAGCAATGTGGTTTTCTCTAACATCATTCTGGATTGCCAGCTATGGAGCGATGTATGGTGGGGCAAGGCAGAACCTATTTACGTTACTTCTTACCCTCGTGCCAATGGAAATCATAAGGATGCCAACTGGCGATTCCCTAAAGGTCAGACGGTAGGAAGATGTGGCGAGGTGAGACATATCTACTTCAATCATATTTATGCCACTTCAGAAAACGGATGCTTTATCGGAGGAGATACCCGGGATAAAGTGAACAATATCTATCTCAGCAATGTACATCTCAACTTGAAGAAACTGACAGGTTATGATGGCGGCGTGTATGACAAACGTCCATGTCGTGGCGAGGGCTTTATATATAATAAGGTATATGGAGTCTATGTAGAGAATGCCAGGGATGTAGAGATTGATGATCTGAGAGTACAGGTTGGACCGAAAGTAAACTATGGAGGAAAAATTTTCGGTATAGATGACTAGAAAAACAATCTTTTCATAGAATTGAAACTAAAATCTTAAATAGGTGTAATAAGGTAGTACTACCTTTGTATCCGATTATTAATAACAAAATCTAGTAGTTATGCAAATAGTACAAAAGACAAATGGAAGTAGCATGAAAAGAGTATTGCTTTCTTCCGCCCTTCTGCTGGTGAGTACACTCACATTTGCACAAAGTAAGGTCAGCGGTACCGTGAAAGATGCCAATGGCGAACCTCTCATAGGCGTAAGTGTCATGGAGGTAGGTACTAACAATGGTGCGGTTACCGATATAAATGGTAACTACACCTTGAATGTAAAGCCAGGAGCAAAGTTGAAGCTCTCTTACATTGGATTTACGTCAAAGACCATTAAGGCAAGTGGCAATAGTCGGATTGTGTTGGATGAAGATAACACTGCCCTCAACGAGGTGGTTGTGGTAGGTTATGGTACGATGCGGTTGAATGATGATAAAGGGGGAGTGGTGGATTCTGTCACTCCCTTTTTTCTAATTGTTAGATGAAGTTTGTTTCATTTTGATAAAACTGTTTGATTATGAGAAGGAATCTATTGTTGTTATTACTGTGGTTGGCAGGCTTGCTAGCTGTAGATGCTCAAACATTGAGCCGTAAAGAGGTCGAGACCTACGTGATTAATCAATATGGAAAAAGATGGAAAGACGTTGCGCTTTATCTTGGCGAAAAAGATACGTTGGACAAGGACAATGCTTTGACGTTTGAGAAAACCATCTCGGTGCGAGGCAAGAGTAAAAATGAACTCTTTGTCGATTTGAATTATTGGTTTCTGAAAACCTTTAGCAATGCTAGTTCATCGATAGAGATGGCAGACAAGGAATTGGGGGTTATCATGGCAAAGGGTTATTTGCCTGGCATTGCTTATCACTCGGGTGGTTGTTCCTCTTATTGTGTCAATATTCGCCCTCTTGTGCGTTGCGACATCAAAGATGAACAGGTCAAACTGACGATTGTCGTTCCAAATTATGAGGTGACGAAAGTTGATGATGGTATTTGGAGTGCCATGCTGGATGAGAATTTCGACAAGCATCCCCCATATACTGTGAACGAAACATGGTCGCTGAATGTTTGTTTCCCTTTTGCGAAGAAAGATGGAACCAAGAAAACTTCCAGCAAGGCATTGGTGATGAGTCATGGATATGTGGAGGTCTTGATGAATCGCATTCAAATGGCGTTATAGCTGCGCCAAAATGTGGTGAAATTGAAGATTTTGGCGCAATTATTAATTAAAACGTATGAAGAGAAGCGTATTCTTAGTTATATTTTTTGCCTTTGGCTTCTTGATGACAATGGCGCAAGATTATTCCCGATACGTTGATCCACGTATCGGTAGTGAGGGATTGGGTAGAACTTTCCCCGGACCTTGCATGCCATACGGTATGGCGAAGCCGGGACCGGATGCCGTGTCTATGCCGAATGCGGGATGGGCGCCGATGCCTGAGCCTGTCAAGGGATTCTCGCAGATGCACGTCAGCGGAACCGGGGGTGGACAGAAGTATGGCAATATTCTTATCCAGCCTTTCTTGGATGCAGGGGACATCATCCAGAAACGGGTGGATGAGAAGATTGCCCTGGGATATTATGCCTGTACTTTTGAAAATGGAATCCGGACGGAGATTACCGCTTCAGAACGTTGTGCCTTCTATCGCCTGGATTATGGCAGGAAACAGAAGGGAAAACTCCTGATAGATGTGGCTACCTTCCTGGGTATAGACACAATTCCAGATAAGCGCGAAACTCAGCAGTATGTGGATTCGTATGTTACTTGTGATGGGAAATATGCCGTCTCAGGATGGAGTACTGTAAGGGGTGGCTGGAACAATGGCGGCCCTTATACCGTATATTTCTATTTGCAGAGTGATGTGCCTTTATCTAATTGCGATACGCCTTTATCTAATAGCGATGTCCCTTTAGCTAATGGCGAAGCGCCTCTATATAATAAGGTGAAGGATTCAAAGACAAGATTGGATGTTGCCTTCTCGAAAAGTACCGTCAATCTGAAGATTGGTATTTCGCATATCAGTATTGCCCAGGCAAGGCGGAATATCCCTGCCTGCGGCTTCGATGCCCAGTTGAAGAATGTGCGGAAAACTTGGAACGGAAAGTTGGGAAAGATAGAAGTCTCAGGCACCGAAAAGCAGAAGCGGATGTTTTATACAGCCCTTTATCATACGATGCTGATGCCTGTGGATAAGTCGGGTGAAAACCCTCATTTCTCCGCTACGCCTTATTATGATGATTACTATGCCATCTGGGATACTTATCGTACTTCCATGCCTTTGCTTACGCTGATAGAGGAACCGCAGCAGCGTGATATGGTCAATTCCCTGCTCAATATCTACAAGCATGATGGTTATATGCCTGATGCTAGAAGTGGCAACTGGAACGGCAGAACGCAGGGTGGCAGCAATGCGGATATTGTCATAGCCGATGCCTTCGCGAAAGGAATGAAGGGTATCGATTATGAACTGGCGCTGAAGGCGATGGTCAAGGATGCCGAAGTGCCACCAACGGATGATGATGGCTTTGTGGGCAGTGTGCCTGAGGAAAAGCATGGTAGAGGTGGATTGATGGAATATAACACGCTGGGCTATATTCCGTATGGAATAGACCGTGCCGGCAATCGTACCGTGGAGTATAGCTATGATGACTGGTGTATTGCCCAGGTGGCAAAAGGACTGGGTTATCCGGAACTCTACGATAAGTATATGAAGCGTTCGCATAACTGGCGCAACCTCTGGCGTTCTGATTATGAATGGCAGGGGATGAAGGGATTTATCATGCCGAGAGATGCGGATGGCAGATGGCTCGACTCTGTGCCTTGGGGCAAGTCGAAGGTCTATCATCCTGTGATTCCTTATCATCCGGATACCAAGGTGGCGCCCTGGTATCTTCCATGGTGGTCAACCTTCTTCTATGAGGCTTTGTCGGCAGAATATAGTCTCAGTATTCCGCACGATGTTCCGGGATTGATTGAGGCTTGTGGAGGAAAGGACGCTTTCATCCGACGACTGGATACTTTCTTCGCCAATGGCCATTTCAATGTGGCGAATGAACCGAGCTTCATGACTCCTTACCTGTATCATTGGGTAGAACGCCCGGACTTGAGCGTTCTGCGAATCCAGCAGATTGTGAACGATAACTATGATGATTCTCCTGGCGGTTTGCCGGGTAATGATGATGGGGGTGCGATGTCATCCTGGCTCGTATTCAATATGCTGGGATTCTATCCGATAGCTGGTCAGAATCTCTATATCATTGGTTCGCCGATGATTCCTGAATATACCATCCATCTATCGAATGGCAAGGACCTGAAGGTGGTGAGAGAAGGAGAGCTGTGGAAGCAGATGTTCATAACTCACGATGTGTTGATAAATGGTGGAAAACTTGTTCTTCCTGATTTTAAAACTGAGGAAAAGGGTGTTGATAAAACGCAGAAACTGCTGATAATGAAAGAAAAAGAGAAATCCACAGTTTTTGCACAGCCTGTGGATAAGTATTTGATAACTATTCCAACGCAGTATGTGGCCCGCTTCATCCTCAACCGACAGTATCGTAACTGGGAGGTAGGAATAGATTCTACGAGTATGGCTGATACGCTTATACTGAAATGTAATCAATCTCTCTATCTGATTCCTCGCAAGGTGGTGGATGAGGCTGATGGTTTCTGTTGGGATAGTCCGCAGAAAGGCAGGAATCTCTATGTATGCGATATGAGTTCCAACAGGGGTATGCGTGACGGCACCTTCCTGTTTGTCTCCCGAAAGGCGCTGCGTCAGCTTCAGGCAACCGGATCCTTTGTCTATAATGGGATTTTATGGCGGAAAATATCAGCAGATGAAAAGAACATTACCGTCAAGGCAGAGCAGGATGGAACCATGATGCAGATTGCTGTGGACCTCGGTCTCCCTTGGGTGCTGCGTATGGATGGAAATCCTTTAGGTATTGATTGGAGGTTGGAAAAACAATAAATGGGAGTATTCTCCGTTTCATTATTATATGAACAGAAAAGTAACATTATTATATATCTCTTTGGCTTGCGTGCTTTCGCTGCAGGCTCAGACCCGCCAGCAGATGGGTGGTGTCTATTATGCTTATCCGGAAGGTCCTTCTGCCAAGACAGGAACTTTTGGTACGGCTACTTATGTGATGTCTGATTCTCTGAATGTTCCTCAGGGATATGCACCTTTTTATATCAGCCATTACGGTCGCCATGGTTCCCGTTGGATGCCGAAGGATGACCGGTATGTCTGGATCTGCAAGCATTTTGAAGATGAGAGTAATCTCACTCCGCTTGGCTTGCAGGTGAAGGGAATGCTGCAGCGTGTATGGGAAAATGCCAGAGGTAACGGTGGAAAACTGAGCAAGCTGGGTGCTCTTCAGCATCAGGGCATCGCTCATCGTATGTTTGAGCGTTATCCGCAGATCTTTGCTGCGGGCAATGCGGTAAAGGCTCGTTCCAGTGTGGTGGATCGATGCGCCAAGAGTATGCAGGCTTTTATTTCGGAATTGCATAGCCTTCAGCCAGGCTTGAATCTGGATGTCAAGACCGATTCTGCCGATATGGCTTGGATAGCGTATGTCTCTCCCGAAGTCAAGGCTTTGGAGAACCGTACCCATGTGCAGGCTCAGGTTTCACCTCGCCGTTTCCTTCTTCAGTTGTTTAAGGATGTCTTTAAGGTGGATGAACCCCTGAAGCTGATGACCGAGATGCATACGGTGGCTTCTTCCATTCAGGATGTAGGCTTGAATTTCTCTTCTTATCCACAGGATATAGAAGATGGCTTGAATGCACTTTTCACCGATGATGAGTTCCGTGCCATCTATGAAGCCAATAACCTTCGGATGGCCATCAACAATGGTACCGTGGCGACGAATGAGGATATTCCTGCCCGTAGTGCCATCTCCTTATGGCAGAATATCGAGGCTGAGGCTGACCGTGCCTTGCAATCATCCAAGTCATCGGCTACGCTTCGCTTTGGTCATGATACAGCCCTTTACCGTCTTCTGTCTCTTCTCTTCGATGTAAATGTTCCTCCGGCAGGAGCACGTGAAGAGGCTAGTCTGGTGGTTTTGGGAGATGAAACGGAAAAGATGGATCGTGTGGTTCCGATGGCTGCCAATCTCCAGATGATATTCTATAAGAATGCGAAGGATAGCGTGCTGGTGAAGTTCATGCTCAATGAGCGGGATATTATGCTTTCTCCCGTAGGTCAGGTGATCTATGGTACGCATTACTATTCCTGGAATGCCTGGAAGCAGGAAATGCATGAGCGGATTCATCGCCTGGAACATATCCGCCAGCTCAATGCTATCAATACGATGGTGGGTACGGCACAGGCAAATACCCAGACTGCCGGCATGTTCGGAAAGGGTAGTGAGGAACATGGACAAACCATCCCTGCTGTTCTCGTTCCGAATGGTCAGAACTTCTGGACTCCTCAGACGCAGGATACAGAGCAGAAATGTATCGCACCTTATTATTATAAGGATACCCATCTGCAGGGCTTCCGCTGCAGCCACTGGCTGGTGGGCGGATGTACGCAGGATTATGGTTCTTTCACGGTGGCTGCGCTTGGTGGAAAGCTCCGCCTTCAGCCAGAACAGAGAGCTACGGCATTCAGCCATGAAGATGAAGTCTCTCATCCTCACTACTATGCTGTCCGCCTGAAGAATGAACATCTGAAGGCAGAGATGACAGCCTTGAGTCATACCTCCTTTCTCCGTGTTACTCCGGAACAGGATGAGCTGGTTCATCTTGTCATCAATCCGAACAGCGATGAAGGACAGGGATACATCGAGATTGATACCATCAATCATATCGTCTATGGTTATAATCCGGTGCATCGCATCTATCAGGGATGGGGAAAACCGGCTGGTTTCTCCGGACATTTCGTCTTGGCTTACGATGAGAAGGACCTGGTGGATTACGGTATTTTCGAGGGTGACAGGAAGATGGTAAGAGGTTTGAAGGTGCAGGGTAAACCACGCATTGGCGCCTGGCTCACCTTCCGTGGCAGATCGGGTAAGGCGATGGAGTGGATGTCGGGTACATCCTTTACGTCCCGCGACAATGCGGTGGAGAATCTCAATGCTGAAAACTATATGTATGGCGGATTGGATTTCAACAGCATGATGGAGTATGCTGCCGGAATCTGGTGTGACCGACTTCATACCATTGATGTGGAAAGCAAGGATGCTGGCAAGGTCAACCAGTTTTATGGTGCTCTCTACCGTGCATCCTTCCTCCCTCATGAGATGAGTGATGTGAATGGCGATTATCCGGAGTTTTCTACAGGTACCGTGAAGATGGGCAATGCTACCCTGAGTTCCAGGGGCTATGCTGTTCCTGCCTATTCTTATCTCCGCAAATATGGCGATTTCTCCATGTGGGACATCTATCGTGCAGAGTTGCCGCTCTATAGTCTCATCACTCCGAAGATGTCGGGCGAGATGATGCAGTCTCTGGTTCAGATGTACAAGGAGGGTGGCTGGATGCCTATCTTCCCATGCTGGAACAGTTATACGGCAGCGATGATTGGCGATCATTCGGGTGCGGCTCTTGCCGATGCGTATGTCAAGGGCATTCGCAATTTTGATGCAGCCAAGGCTTACGAGGGAATGCGTCTCAACGCTTTCTCTACTCCTTATCTGGCGAAGGATTATCGGGATGGAAAGGGGCGCCGTGCCATCAGGTCGTATATGGATAATGGCTATATTCCGTTGGAGGATATGGTGGAGGAAGCCTTTCATACCAACGAGCAGACTTCCCGTACCCTGGAATATGCCTATGATGATTATGCCGTGGCACAGATGGCGAAGGCGCTGCATGATTCCTGTCAGGATGCCGCTCTGCGCCAGAAGTATCTGGAGGATTACAATGATCTGATGCGCCGTTCCGAAAACTGGCGCAATGTCATCAATCCTGCTACGGGATGGGCGGATGGCAGATACGAGAGCGGGAAGTGGGAGAATAATGAAGACCTGGTACACCGCAAGAGTTACATCACCGAGGGTGCTACCTGTCATTATACCTGGTATGTTCCGCAGAACCCGGAAGGGCTGTTTGAGGTAATCAGAAACAGTAAACCGATGGATAAGCAGGAAAAGCAGATAGAAAAGATGGAAAGGAAGATGGAGAAAAAGGGCGAAACTCCTGTTCGCAACGAGAAGGTGATAGCCCGACTGGACAAGATGTTTGATAACGGATGGTATTGGCATGGTAATGAACCTTGTCATCAGGTAGCCTATCTTTACGACGCTGCCGGGGCTCCGGAAAAAACGCAGGAGCGGGTGCATCATATTCTCCAGACCGAATATAATGATACGCCGGGCGGATTGTCGGGAAATGATGATGCAGGACAGATGTCGGCGTGGTATGTGTTCTCCTCTATCGGATTCTATCCTGTATGTCCGGGTACACCTTATTATTATATAGGTACTCCAAGCTTCGACAAGGTTACGCTGAATCTGGAAAACGGCAGGAAGTTCATTCTTTCTGCTGATCGCCAGCACATGGATGATTATCTCATCCAGTCGGTAACCCTCAATGGGAAGCCTTTGGCTGATTATCGCCTCTCTCATCAGCAGATATTGAGTGGTGGAGAATTGCATTTCCAGATGAAATAACCCATTCTGCCGGACCTATAATACTGAAATGATAAATGATAAGTAACTTATGGATGCAATAACTGGATTCGTTTATGGCATGAGCATGATGTTTTTTTCCATGATGGCATGGATGTTCTGGCGCAAGGGCAGTGACAGGCTCTTTCGCCTCATCATGATCTTGATGCTGATAGTAGATGCACAGTGCCTGAAGGATATTCTATCCTTCTATTTCACTGGCTTCGGCAATGAGGAAAACTGGTTCCTCATATCAGCTGCCGATATGTTTATCATACCATTCTATAGCTTTGTGCTGATGGAATTGGTGAAGCCGGGATGGACTACCTGGCGTAAGGCGGTGATGCTGGAATTGCCGTTTGTGTTGCTTCCTGCCATTTATTGTGTGACGGGCAACAATATCTATTTCTACATCCTTACGGTGTGGGGAGCTGTTTATGGTCTTACCACTTTCGTCGTGATGTTCTTCCTCATCAGACGCTACCATCGCCAGCTGAAGGAGCGGTTTTCTTATCAGGAGAACATCAATCTCAACTGGCTTCTGGCTATCCTGAGCAGTTGTTTCCTGATATTGATTATCTGGACGATGAGCTGCTTTGTCATCAATGTAGATTTTGATGATCTCTACATGGTGTTGTCTTTGGCTATATGGATGTTTATATGCTATTTTGTCTATAGGCATGAGTCGGTTATTGATGAACTGACAGATTCTGATGCCGGACCTATTGGTGATGGCCTGGACGATGGAACTGTGGCTCAAGGACTGGCGGCGACAGTGCGGCAGCTTTTTGAAGAGGAGAAGATATATCTCAATCCCAAGCTCAAGCTGTCGGATGTGGCGCGTATGGCAGGTACGAATCGTACTTATCTGAGCCGCTTCTTTAATGTGGAGAATGGGCAGACTTTCTATGATTTCGTGAATAATTATCGGGTGGAGCATGCTACCCAGCTGCTTCGCACATCTTCCTATACGGTGTTGGAAGTGGCTGAAAAGTCTGGATTCAATTCTGTTTCTACTTTTCGCAGGGCTTTTGTCGCTGCACACGAATGTTCGCCTAATGAATATCGTGCGCAAATGTAAGTATAAGCTAATCAGGAGAATTGATGCAATGGCTCTCCGGAATTTACGCAATGACTCTTTGGAGAGTCGGGATGTGGGGGAAGATTTTGTTCTTTTGAACCTATGTTTTTACCCAATGACACCCGAGGTTTCGGGAAAAGTTGTATCTTTGTGGCAGAATTTTCTAGATTAGGTTTATTTATCATTTGCTTTTGATGGACACAAATCAAAAAAGGTTGGCTAACCCGAAGAGGGCAGGCCAACCTTTCTTTTGTTTATGATGATCTTAAAACTCTTTTTTGCGTTTTAAGTGATGCTTCTCTTATTCCTTGTTGCTTCCGAAGATGCGCAGCAGGTAGAGGAAGAGGTTGATGAAGTCGAGATACAAAGTCAAGGCTCCGATGAGAGCCAACTTCTGAGCACCCTCGCTCATATCGTACTGTGTCTGGAGCATCATCTTGATCTTCTGGCTATCCCAGGCTGTCAGACCCACGAAGATGGCTACACCCGCATAGCTCAAGATGTATTCAAATCCAGAACTCTTCAGGAACATATTGACTACGGTAGCAATAATCAGACCAATCAGCGCCATAAAGAGAATCTTGCCGAGAGAGGTGAGATCCTTCTTGGTGGTGTATCCGTAGAAGGCCATCGCTCCAAATGTACCGGCGGTGATGAAGAAGACTTTGGCAATGCTGGTCATTGTATATACTGCAAATACCGAAGATAGCATCGCTCCATTCAGTACTGAGTAGATGATGAAGAGCAGAGTGGCGGTACTCAGCGACAGACGGTTCAAGGCTCCGGTGATGATGAATACCAAAGCGAGTTCTGCAATGATAAGACCGAAGAGCAAACCGCGGCTTGTCATCAGAGTCATCAACAGGGTAGGACTGCTGGCAACGCCGTAAGCAGTAACACCGGTAATGACGAGTGCCAATGTCATCCAAGTATAAACCTTGCGCATCAGTGCGGAGAATACACCGCTTAATCCACGCTCTTTCTCGTTGACAGCGAAGCCGTTGCTTGACTGTCCGTTCTGACTATTTATCAGATTGTACATTTCTTTTTCTGTCATAATTCTAATTTCTAATTTAGTTGATCTTTTATTGTTTCTTGATGGCAAAGCTGATTATGCCACAATATAACGGGTGCAAAGATAATGCCATTTCTTGAATCTGCCATTATATCTGCTCATTATTAACATTTATTCCGTTATTTTACGGAGCCTTATTCCTCTTATTGCCTGGTTATGGCAAGATATTGCCCCTTGCCTGGGCAACTTTGTGCCATTGCCAGGCAAGAAACGATACGTCGGGAGAAAGGATTCCCCAGGACTGTCATTTCGATTCGACCACCCCTCTCGCCCAGTAATCATGGGGCGTTCTGCTCGTAAAAATACTACTCTCTTTTTTACCCTTCACCCTTCACCTTTTCGCCTGCAACCCCGATAAACACTGGGGGTGCGGGAGGTGAAGGGTGGTCTCAGCCCTTCACCACCCTTCACCACCCTTCACCCTCAAATTGTTTTGAGAGAACACCTTTTATAGAAAATGGCTTGGTCATCATTGATGACCAGCTGTAGCCATCATTGATGACCAGCTGCAGGCTTCAATGGTGACCGGCGCCGAAATAAGGTGAAGGGTGGGTGAAGGGTGGTGAAGGGTGAACTTAACCCTTCACCTCTCGCACCCCCAGTGTTTATCGGGGTTGCAGGCGATTTGGTGAAGGGTGAAGGGTATTTTTGAGAGTAGCTTCCTATACTTTTGGTAGAAAAGCCCAGAATGCATCTTCTTTTATGTGTGCTCGAACACAAACGTTCTTTCGTGCGTATATATATAATTAGGAGAAGAACGGATTTAAAGCGCGAAAAGTGTTTACGAGTGTTAAATTCTAGAGAAAAATGCAACTTTCTTCTCGAAAAATTTGGTGGAATGAAAAATAGTTAGTACTTTTGCACTCGCTTTTGAGAAATCAAGCATTACTCAAAGCAATAAAGAAAGAGTTCTTTGAAAGATTTTACATAAACAGACAAGTAGTACAAGAAGCGGTTAACTTCTTAGAAATAAGA
>USQD01000034.1 GCA_900556795.1 uncultured Prevotella sp.
AGGTTAAAAGTAATATAAAGAACGTGAGGAAGTTTGTTTCGTTACTTTTTTTTTAGTACTTTTGTCTCATAATTATGAACTCAAGTGTGGAAAATGTGGAGAATTACACAAAAGAGATACTAAAAATGTGAAAAATTCCACATTTTCCCCACTTCGATAAAAATACAGGGATATGTTTAACAGAACGATTATTCACGAATTGAGACAATGGAAAGAGCGCAGAGACCGCAAGCCATTGATGATGCTGGGAGCTCGACAAGTAGGCAAGACATCGGTGCTGAAGAAATTTGGAGAAGACAGCTTTGAACATTGTGCTTATTTCAGTCTTGATGAAGAAGAGGGTGTTTGCGACATCTTTCGCAAGACCAAGAACCCGCAGCAAATCATCGAGCAGCTGTCGTATCTTACATCCGAACCAATCTTGCCTCATAAGACTTTGCTTATCCTTGATGAGATACAGGATTGTCCGGAAGCCATTAGTGCTATGAAATATTTCTGCGAAAAGACCCCCGAGTATGCTGTGGCTTGTGCCGGTTCGCTCCTGGGGTTGGCTTTTGGTCATCAGGGCTTTTCGTTTCCAGTGGGAAAGGTGGATCACATGAACATGTATCCCGTTACTTTTTCTGAATTTCTGGAACAGCGTGATGCCGGACTCTATCAATATTATATGTCGATAGATAGTCTGGAACCGCTTCCTGATGTGTTTTTTAACCGTCTCTCGCAAGCTTTTACCGCCTATCGCATTTCTGGTGGAATGCCGGCAGTGGCTATGAAGATGATAGAGAAAGATTTGGAAGGTGTGGAAACTACGCTTCGTAATATACTGCAGGATTACTCCTTGGACTTTGTGAAGCATGCCACGCCTTTGCTTGCCAATAGAATTTCGCATGTTTGGCGGTCATTACCGTCACAGTTGGCTAAGGAGAACAGAAAATTTGTTTATCAGCTGGTCCGTCCTGGTGCGAGAGCCCGTGAATATGAGGATGCTCTTACCTGGCTTCAGAATGCAGGATTGATATACAAGGTAAGTTTGTGTTCTACTCCGCAGGTACCATTGAAATCTTATGAAGATTTAAGCATCTTCAAGATTTACAGTCTTGATGTGGGCTTGTTGCGAGTTCTTGCAGAGTTGAGTCCTGAGGCATACTTGAGTGATAATCCAATCTTTAAGGAATACAAGGGTGCTTTGGCTGAGAACTATATTCTTCAGAGTCTGGTGGCTAATGGCATCAAATGTTCTCATTATTGGGCATCAGGAAATACGGCGGAAGTAGAATTCATTGTTCAGCGTGGTTTGGATGTGATTCCTATGGAGGTGAAGTCGGGAACAAGTGTTACCGGGCGCAGTTTGATAGAGTATAACAAGAAGTATTCTCCTCGTCTGCGCATCAGATATTCCATGCTTAATCTCAAGCTGGATGATACTTTTGTCAATATCCCTCTTTTCCTGGCGGATAGAACTGAGCAGCTGATAGGACATGTGCAGTAGGGAATATGGTAAAGTAGGTTAAAAGTAATATAAAGAACGTGTATATAGCAAAAATGCTTAGTTTGCTATCGAGGCAGGCTTCATTGGTCATTGTAATAGGCTTCATCAGCCATTGAAATAGGCTTCATTTGACGATGAAGTAAACTTCATTTCAAATGTGTAGTGTGAAGTAGAATGGCATCTATAAAAAATAAGCTCCCTTGACTAAGAAATGCCAAGGGAGCTTTATCATTTTATGATTTCATACAACTTCATATTACTTCACAATAACCTTGATGATCTGGCCGTTTGAAAGCTTCACGAGATTGATACCCTTTGTTGGAGCATTCAATTTCTGACCATCGATGGTGTAACGACCTATCTCCTTCACGTCATTCCTGTTGATGACGTTGTTAGAAATGCCGGTAAGGTCACTCTCGCCAACTGCTACCATGTTGGTATTGTCTACCCAGAGATCGTTCATGGCAGATGCAAGAGCAGTCTTGCCATCCTTCTCTGTCTCTTTCATAGGACGGCTTACAAACGCAATGATATGCATGTTCTGGCTCTTCCAAGCATCATCAAGCTCAACCTCATAGTCGTTCTCGTAACTGTTGCCGTTGGTCTGGAGAGCATCGCCGAGTGTGCCGGTCACAATCTTGCGCAATACATGGTTGTGGGTGGTAGGTTTTGCCATGGTACCACCGGTGTTCTGCTTGCCTTTTACCTTATCCTCGGTGAGGTAGATGGTGAGGCGTGCATCGTCTCCAATCAGCTTCTGATATTGGTTGATCAGTTTACCCATTACCTTGATGTTCAACTTGCCTGTTGCATCATCAAGCTTAGAGTCAATGCTTACGGTAGAGAATGATGGATAATATGCTGCAGACTCGTTGATGATTGTGTTGAGCATGCCAACAACATTGTCCTGGTCGCTTGCTTTCTGAGCAGCCATGTTCACTGTCAATGCCTTATCGTAATTGATAACATCATTATCGTAGAAATATCTGTTGAACGCACCGGAACCATCTGATGGAGTAGAGTAGTAAGCCAACTTGTTAGCCTCTGGCACTGTGAATACATCTGATAATGTTTCTACAGATCCGTCTTCATTTACCTGCTGGCTTTCTCCGTGGATAGAAACGATGGCAAGGTCGTCGTCTTCACGAGCCTTGGCTGTCTTGGTGAGTACCTGGTCGGCAAAGTAAGTGTATTTTGACATCTGGCATGCGTAGAACTCTACCAGGTTCTTGGTGCGGTCGAAGTTGTCCTTATATACCTTGAACTTGGTGGTCAGCTTGTCGTTGGTCAGGTCGCCCTCTGGTTCTTTTCCTTCCACAAGCACAGGATATACAGTTACCTCATGTTCGCCGATGCCCCAATTCTTGTCAATAGGAAGTCCCACCTGAATATTTGAATTGTCGGCATCTGTGATTTCTCTGAAAGCATCGCCGGCAGTAGTCTTGTCGTATGTGAAGGTACCCATTTTCTTGCCATCCACCTCAATGCCGAATTTTACGTTTGTGATGTTGTCACGTCCGTCATTGTGGCATGTAAAGGCCAAGCCCGTAGTGTTGCCGCTCTTTGCGAATGGAACCATCGCCATCTTGCTCATTACCAGGTCGTGGAGGATGAAGTTGCCGTCTTCCTTCTCGATGATGAGCTGGATCATGAGGTTAGAACCGTCAGTTCCAATGTAGATAGGCTGCCATGCCCAGGTGTTTGGGTCGTGCTTGCCATCTATGTCACCAAAAGCCAAAGCACCGCAAGTTCCTGCCCAGGTACCTGATGAGGCGATAGGGTTGCCTGCATCTGCACTCATGTTGCTTGGTGTGAAATCGTAGTATGGCAACAAGCCGTCGAAGGTCTTAGTGTCAATCTTGTAAGGCTCGTCAAACCAAACGTAGTTCCAGTGTGCTACGGTTGAAGGCACGTCCTTTGATGCCAGGATGTCGCCTACATAAGGAGTACCGTCCTCTATCTTCACGTGGCAGATACCCACCTTGCTTGCGCCGATAGGAATGTTGACATAGAAGCGGGCACCTACAATCTTGCAACCCTCGAATTTCTTGAATGCGTCGCTGTAGAACAGTGTACCCAAAGAGATAGCTCCTTGTGTGTCTGCTGGGAATGTAGAAGGCCATACATAGCTCTCGTCATAGCTATAGTTGATATAGCGCTGGTTTGCTTCCAATTCTCCGGCACGGGTTGCTATCTTCTTGGCTGCCTTCTGTGGAGTGGCAGTCTCTACCCATGTCTTGGCTGTTACTTCCTTGTTGATGTGCTTCATGCTCTGAGCGTTGGCAGACATTGCCATCAAGGCAAGTGCTGCTGACATCAAGTAAATATTTCTCATTGTCTTATACTGTTATTTTTTTTATATTTATGATTCCAAAGGGATATATCTGTTTACTTTTTATATATCTTTTTTACTGTACCGTCGGTGAACTTCACGATGTTGAGTCCTGCGAATGGTACGTCAGACTGAACGCCCTGGGCATTGTAATATGCCTTAACCTCCTTGTTGCCCAACTCGATGTTGCTGATGCCGGAAGTTGCGCCCTCTGATACATATACCTCATCGATGAAGAATGCGTCTGATGCGAAGGTAATCTTCACTCTGCCTTTGGCTGTAATCTTGGTTGTACATTCTGTCCACTGGTTTGGCATCAGGTTGAATGTGCCGTTTTCTACAGTTCCGTTGCTTACGCTTACGGTCATGGTCTTGTTTGACTGTGCGTAAGGGGCAGCCTTGAATGTAAGTATTACATCGCCGTTGATCTTGATCTCAGGAGAGGTGAAGGTGATGTTGGTGGCATTTCGCTTGCCTACACGAGCACACTGGAAACCTCCCTTGTAGGTCTGCACATTAGATGTCCAGCCGTTCTTGTCTGATGAGAATGCACCATTGGCAAACTGGTTAGGGTTGCCGCTTGTATAGAAGCCCTTACCGTCGTTACCACCTGTACCCAGACACTTGTCAAATGTTTCCTGGAAGACGTAATTCTCTTCTGATGCAGTCTTGTTCAGGTTCTGGAACGTGAAAGATGCCGTACCGTCTGCAGCGATAGCCATATCTGAAAGGATGATGTTCATCAACTTGGTGCCATCGGTGTTCAGATTATAAGATGTGCAGGCTGGAGTGGTGTTGTTTGCCAGGCGGTTCTTGTTGCCGTAAGGCCATGCATCATACTCCTCACTCTTCTCGCTCTTCACGTTGTCGGCAGGAACGAAGGTCATACGCTCATGGTCGTTGACACCAGCCATCATGGAGTTTGGAATGTTGTAATTCCATGCCTTCAGGTTGTAGTCGATGTGGTTGATCATGATACCTGAACCAGCCAGGGCTGCATCCCAACCCTTCTGCTGACGGTTCTCTATCAGATAGTACTCATCGGCATGATTTGGATTTCTGAAGAGGTAGGCATCACCGCCATCAGCCAGAGGCTTGATTCCTGATACTGATGTGTTCTCCTTCAGCTCGATTGGAGAAATCCAGCCAGCGGCATACTTCTCGTAAGCGGTATAGCCGGCAGGAGTAAAGCCGTTGTCATTATAGTTACCCTGGCACATCAAGTCCCAGGTTCCCATACCATACAGGCCTGTATAGTTCACATCGTATGCATCCGGATAGCCCAGACAGTGAGAGAACTCGTGGCAGATGGTACCGATGCCATCCACTTCGTTGGATACAGAAAGCTCGTTGGAGCAGGCATAATCCATTACGGTCTTCTTGCCGCAAGGTACTGGTGAAACCATTCTTCCCTTGTGTGGCCAGATGGTGTTGACGCCACCGCCTGTAGCTTCGCCACGACCGGCATAGACTACGAATACCATCTCTACCTGTCCGTCTCCGTCCCAATCGTATGGGGCGAAGTCGATACCTTCAGCCACGGCGTTGCCTAGACAGCCAGAAATCATCGCCTGAACGTTCACGTCCTGTGCATCGCCATCGTTCTTGCCATAGAAAGCAGATTCACCAAGGGTGTAAGGACCCACTACGTCGAAATCCATCTCAAACTTGCCGTTGCTCTGCGCCTTGAAGTAATCAGCCACGCTACCCTTGAACTTACCCTCGCTGAAACCTGGCTCGTTGGCCACGCGGTTGTAGAAAGCCTTAGGATCATCCATGGTGAACTTCTTGTCGGAGAACTGAGCCAGCAGGATGAGACACTTCTTCTTGCCGGTGTAGGAAACACCTCTTGTGATGCTGGTGCTGCCATTAGCGTTACCAGAAAGGAGGTTCTTCTTGATGATGTTCTCAGGACAAGCCTGCTGGCGCATCACTCTGCTGCGCTCCTGAAGCTGGGCCATGTTGGCTGGCTTCAAACCGTCTGATGTGTCGTAGGAATAGCGGTTGCCTGCCTTGTCTTCCCAAAAGCGCAGGAACTCATCGCCACACAACTGAACTTGGACAGCCTGTCCGTTCTTGAGTGTAAAGGTCTTCCAGATGCCTCGCTTGGCTGGTACTGCATGGATGGCAGAAACCGCCAGCAACATAGACATGAGGACTAACAGTTTTTTCTTCATAAAACGTTTTATTAAAGTTGTCTTATAACTAATTTCTTTATCCGTTCTTATAACTAATTTCTTTATCCGTTGACAAAGTTAAGCATAAAAATTGAGATACAGCCGATTAGCTTACATTTTTTAAGCTACATTTGCTTTTAAAAATGCTCATTTCCCCTCATTCTTTCAAATTGTAAGTTCGGGGGGGATGAAATCTGCAAAAAAAGAGAGATAACCCAATGCTTCCATGTGTTATCTCTCTCTTATATATCAATTTAATACTTTCACTTTATTTCACCTTTGTAAGCTTGATCTTCGTTGCGCTGAAGAACTCATAGCCGGTGAAGGTTCCACCAGGGGTATAGATTCCACCGAACAATACCTGGTCTTGGTCGAAGACAATCTCCTTGCAGTCCTCGCTCCATGTACCCTTGATAGGGGTTGAGGTGAGTTGACCATTTGACAGGTTGTGCAGCATGATGTTACCCATGAAGCCCAGATCCTTGGTGAAGTCATAACCCTCGATGAAGTTATACTTGCCCAGGTTGTCGAATGCCACATAGCCCTGCTTGGTATCTTCGTCATAGTGGAATGACAAGCGTGCAGAAGAAGAGCTTACAGCCATACCTGTGAGATACAGAGTAGTGTTGTAGTCGCCATCTGAATCATCGCTAGCACCGATGATCTTCACTACACTCTCCAATGGTGCACCCTGGCGGCTTACAGCTGTGAGCTTCCACTTACCCTGGAGCTTCTCGTAAATCTGAGAGTCATTATCTTTCAGTGAAACCTGGGTTGTTGCATTGCCAATCTTGGCTCCCTTAGCTTCTACGATGGTAATCTCGAAGGTGCGGTCGTCGTTGATTTCATCATCATCCACAGGCTCAACCTCTACATAGCCGATGCTGTCAGAAATGCTGATGGTCTTGTCTGTAATATAATAATGTACGTCTTCCTTAGCAGGGTTGCTGCCCACTTCCTTCACTTCGATGGTAACATACACATTACCGTTGGTCTCGCCCTTTACCTCGATAGGCACATTGGTCAAGCCCATATTCTCCTTGATGACCATAGTAGGATTCTTCATGCTTACTGTTACGTCAGCAGCAGAGTTCCATGAGTCATCGTCGCTAGAGCAGGCACCGAAGAAGGTGACCACAGCCAGCAACATTAATAATTTGATGTATTTCATTGTATATTCAAATGAATTCTTGTTGATTACTACATTATATTAATAACCTGGGTTCTGCTGACCAGCCAAGCGAGGGTTGGCATCCATCTCTGCCTTAGGGATAGGCCAGGTGAGGCGGTAGTCGTTTGCAGTATACTTCAATGCTCTGCCCTGCTTCACGATGATGTCGTTCAGTTTCTTGTTTTCGTCGTGGTTAGGCTCGCGCTGGAAGCCCTCGCCGTAACGGCGGATGTCGCTCATGCGCATACCCTCGCCGATGAACTCACGCTCACGCTCTTCTTTTATTTCCTTGAGGAGAGTCTTCTGCACAGTATAGTTCTCTGTTACATAATCCACGATGCGGTTGCTGCGCAGAATGTTGAGATACTTGTTTGCTTCTTCCTTGTGGTCCTGGCGAGCTTCTGCCTCGGCTACGATGAGATACATCTCTGAGAGACGGAATGGCTTGCTCATGTTCATGAGGTTGTTATTGCTGCCTGTGCGGAGGTCTGAGTTGCCAGGGAACTTGTTGAAAGCCATCGCCTCGTAGCTGTTACCCTCTACCTGCAGGTTGTCATACTGCTTCAGGAATACCTCGGCACGAATATCACCCTCGAACTTATCCCAAAAGAGGTTTAAGACGGCAGCTGTTGGAATGTAGTCTGCCTTGGTCTCCGACTCACTTACGTAGTATTCGCCGTTAGAGCTGCCCAACTCCTGTGCAGTCATCAGAGGGCGGAAGATGATTTCTGTACCTTCGTCCTTGGTCCAGAGCTTGGCATAGTCGTCGATGGTGGTCAACTTATACTTGCCGCTGTTGATGACAGCCTTTGCATATTTAGCTGCATTAGCCCAGTCGCCCTTAACCAAGGCAACGCGAGCCTGGAGAGCCTGTACGGTCTGTGAATGGATGTAAGCCAGAGGCTGAGCTTCTTCCTTGGCAACCTTCACACCCGATTTCTCGTATGCAACCAAGCCATCGTATGCCTTCTGCATATCTTCCTCAATCAGAGCGAAGGTCTCTGCCAGGGTAGAACGGCTAGGGTAGTCGTTGAGATTACCTGTTGGCTTATAGACAGTGGTCAGAGGCAGACCGCTTGCTGCCTTGGTTGGGTCACACTGTGTATATGACTGGCAGAAATGGTCTGCCAACCAGAAATACATGTAAGCACGAACGAAGTGTGCCTCGGCATCGTAGTGAGCAAAGGCAATCTTGTCCTTATCGCTGAAGGCATCGCTTGCCTGCATGTTGGCAGCACGTTCGATGATGGCATTGGCTGTAGCAATCATGGAATAGCTGCCGCTCCACTTGCTGGAAACGTCACCGTCGGTGATGGTAATTACACCATTTGAGAACTGACCGAGACGGTTACCGTTGCTGATCAGTCCGTGGAACTCGTCCATCTGTATATCTGACAGGTAAAGCCAAGAGCCAGATGTCACCGCACGCAGGTTGGTGTAGAGAGCGTTGCGGAATTGGCGAAGGTCCTTCTCCTTCTCGATGGCTGTGTTGTCATCCAGCGAACCGTATGGAGCCTTGTCCATGCTGCAGGATGTGAACGCCATCGCACACAGGAGCATCAATGAAAAATATATCTTCTTCATAATTCTTTTCTAGTAATACTTTTTGTTTAGAATGTTAACTCTGCACCAATCACAAACTGGCGGGTGTTTGGATAGTTGAACTGAACCAGGTTCTTGTCTGGCTCTGGATCGTAGCCCTCGAATGGAGTGATGGTAAAGAGGTTGCGGGCGATACCGAACACCTTGATGTCCTTGATGTAACGGATGGTCTGCATCCAGCTCTTTGGCAACTGATACTGAATGGTCAATGTCTTCATGCGCAAGAATGAAGCATTGCTCAGCATGTGGTCGTCAATGTAGGTCTTGTAACCATAAGCAGGAATATCGGTAACCTGACCTGGAGTAGTCCATACGTTCAGCATATCTACGCACTGGTTGTAAGAGGTACCCATGTTGGCATTCTTGATGAAGTAATTGTCGTTGACGAGCATGTATTTGCCCGACTGCCAAGCGAAATCTGCGATGACGCTGAGTCCCTTCCATGTAAAGTTGGTGCCGAAACCACCAATCCATGGCGCATAACGGTTCTTGCCCAGGAACACTGAATTGTTGGTCTCATCGTATGTCTTGGTGATGTTGCCGTTCTTGTCGTACCACATAGGCTCACCGGTGCGTGAATCAACACCTGCATAGCGTACATTGTAGAACTCACCGTAGGCATGACCCACCTGCAACTTCAGACCAGTGCCAGAAAGCACGTATTCGTCGCGACCTGCAAACAACTCTGTAATCTCGTTCTTGTTGTAGCAGATGTTGGCAGATACGCTCCAGCTCATATCCTTGGTCTTGATGAGGTCAACGTTTACAGTTGTTTCGAAACCCTTGTTCACCATGTTACCGATGTTACCCATACCTGAGGTGAAACCTGTGGTCATAGAGTAAGGAATCTCCATCAGCATATCAGATGTCTCGTTGCGATAGAAGTTGGCATCCACGGTAACACGGTTGAACAAACCGAAGTTCAAACCGATGTTCAGCTTGCTCACCTTCTCCCAAGTCAACTTGTCGTTGCTTGCCTGGGTGATATCGATGGAACCTTCGCCGTTGTAGTTGCTACCGGAACCGAAGAGTCCGTAGAAATCGTAAGAACCGGCACCTGAGTCGTTACCCGTAGTACCATAGTTGGCGCTCACAGTCAGGTCGTCCAGCCATTTTACACCACGGAGGAAGTTCTCGCGCTTGGCATTCCACTTCAAACCGAGGGAACCGAAGGTACCCCAACGGTGGTCTGGAGCAAACTTAGAGCTACCATCGAAACGGAGTGAAGCATATGCGTAGTACTTCTCCTTGAAGTTATATTCGGCAGTACCGAAGAGAGAGTTGGCTACTTCCTCTGAACGGCTGTCAGTCTGAGCTGATGGAGTGATGGTAGTAGCTGTGTTCAGCAACATGCGGCGAGAATCTGTCTGGCCAGTAGTTACGATACCGATGCCACGACCCTTCTGGATGCGGGTTTCCTCACCCACCAGCAGGTTTACGTAATGAGGACCGAAGTTATGACGGAACTCTGCAGTATGAGTCAATGTGTAAGCATAGTAGCGGCTGAAGTTTGAACCAACACCACCGGTATGAGCATCAATCACCTGGCCCATTGGGGTAGTGAACTGATCGTATGGGAGACTTGCTCTGTCAGATGTAAGGTCGTAGCCAAACATAGACTGCAGGGCTGTGAAAGTCAATCCCTCAACAGGAGTCAACTGCTCGTTCAACGACAGGTTGATGGTTACATTCTTGCTGTCCTGGTTTGTATTGGCTACAGTGAACCAAGGTAACAGGAACTGAGAATAGAGAAGTCCGGCAGCGCGGTCGCCCTTTACCAGATTACCAGCCTCGTCGAAGCTATAATAATAAGGTGCATCGTATGGCAACGCCATCTTGGCAGCAACCAATGGGTTGGCAGCATAAATCTGGCTGTTGTCTGCCCACTGGCTGTTCTGGCTGTAGTCCTGAACACCGAAGTTTGAGCTGAAGCCCACCTTGAAGAACTTGTTCAGACGAGAGTTGAGGCGTGCAGCCAAAGTGCTGCGGCGCATATTGGAAGCCTCGATCAAACCATCTTCCTGATGGTGGTTGAACGAAACGAAATAGTTCATGGTCTGACCACCGCCCTGCAAGGTAGCGTTGATATCAGAAGTAGGAGCCGAGTTTTTGATCAGCTCGTCGCGCCAGTCGGTGCTGATACCATACTTGTTTACCAGGTTGCGGATATTATCGTTTACAGGCTGACCAATCATGTCACGGAACTGGATGTACTGCTGAGAGTTCATCATCTCCTGGCCCTTGCTGGTAGCAGAAGAGATACCATACTGTGCCTTTACGGTGAGCTGAACCGACTCGTTGTACTTAGCCTGCTTGGTAGTGATGACAATAACACCGTTGGCAGCACGCGAACCATAGATAGAGGTTGACGCAGCATCCTTCAACACGGTGATGTTGGCAATGTCTGATGGGTTCAATGTGCTGAAGAAGCTAGCAGTGATAGGAGAACCATCGAGAATGAACAAAGGCTGGTTAGAAGAACCGATAGAGTTGACACCACGCAGACGGATCTGTGCAGACTGTGAAGGGTCACCTGCAGATGACAGAACAGACAAACCAGATACCTGACCGGCAAGAGCGTCGGTAAAGTTTGGTGTTACGACTGTTTCCAACTTCTTTTCACCGATGTTGGAAATAGCGCCAACAACAGATCCCAGCTTCTTGGCAGCACCATAACCGGTAACGATTACCTGCTCCAGCATCTGTGTGTCAGGATTCAAAACAACCTGCATCTTCTCTGATGCCTTTAATTTCTTTGTCACCATGCCGATGTAACTGAACTCCAGCTCTACTTTGTTGCTTTCAACTTCCAGAGTGAAGTTACCATCGATGTCGGTAACAGTACCAGAAGTAGTACCCACAATCTTGACAGATGCACCGATAATCGGTGAACCGTCTTCAGAAGAGGTTACTACACCAGAAACGTGAGTTTGTGCCAACGCTATTCCCAAATTCAGGAAGACGCAGGCAATAAACATCATGAGTCTTTTTTCCATAGATCTCTTTTCTTTTTTATTAATTGTTATTACTTATTTTAAAGTGTATTCTACTAATTTTTTTCGTCATATCTGAGCCCTTTTTGAAGGGTTGTCGCCTTAAACGGTGCAAAATTAAGCATTTTTTATATTCCTTGCAAATGTTTTTGTGAAAATATAAAATAAAAAGCTATATTTTCTAATAACTTGACGTTTTGCGAGGTGCGAATGCATGAAAAATTGCATTTT
>USQD01000035.1 GCA_900556795.1 uncultured Prevotella sp.
AGGAACCACTGTGTAGAGAGCTTTGGCTCGATAGGCACATTGGTACGCTCAGAGAAGCCCACCTTATTATTATAGTCTTCAATCTTCTCCATCAGACCGGCGTTCTGAAGGTCGATGGAAATCTGCTTGCGCACGTCCATGCGGTCCATGCCAACATAGAGACCTGCTGCCTCGCTGATGGTACCGTTGTCGTTGAAGATATCGATGGTTTCCAAACCGTGCTTCAAACCGAGTGCGTGGTCGTTGATATCGTGGGCTGGAGTTACCTTCAAGCAACCGGTACCGAACTCGATATCTACGTATGTATCCTCGATAACAGGAATCTCGCGGTTTACGAGAGGCACGATAACGTGCTTACCCTTCAACCAGGTATTCTTCTTGTCCTCTGGGTTGATACACATGGCAGAGTCGCCCATGATGGTCTCCGGACGGGTTGTTGCTACTACTGCATAGTATCCCTTCTCATCCTTGTGAATCACGTTCTCCTCATCCACCTGCTGGCAGTCCTGCTCTACTACATAATACTTCAGATGGTAGAGCTTAGAGTGCTCATCCTTGTAGATAACCTCCTCGTCAGAGAGTGCTGTCTGAGCCTTAGGGTCCCAGTTGACCATGCGCACGCCACGATAGATGAGACCCTTCTTGTAAAGGTCGCAGAATACGTGGATAACGGCACGAGAGCGGGTCTCGTCCATGGTGAATGCTGTGCGGTCCCAGTCGCAGCTGGCACCAAGTTTGCGGAGCTGCTTGAGGATGATGCCACCGTGCTCGTGAGTCCAGTCCCAAGCATGCTTGAGGAACTCCTCGCGGGTTAGGTCTGTCTTCTTGATGCCCTGCTGAGCGAGGCGGTTAACCACCTTTGCCTCAGTAGCGATACTGGCGTGGTCGGTTCCAGGTACCCAACAAGCGTTCTTGCCCTCCATGCGAGCACGGCGAACGAGAATATCCTGGATAGTATTGTTGAGCATGTGTCCCATGTGGAGCACACCCGTTACGTTTGGTGGAGGGATAACCACTGTATAAGGTTCACGACCATCTGGCTTAGAGCTGAAAAGCTTGTTGTCGAGCCAGTACTGATACCATTTACTTTCCACTGCTTGTGGATCGTACTTACTTGCTAATTCCATTTTTAATATGTCTTTTTAATTTTCTAATCTTTTTATCTTCGAAAACTGCCCCAAAAGTTACCGCAAACAATCAATTATACGATAAAATATGCAAGTTTCCTTAAAAATACGGTGCAAAGATACTACTTTTTGAGCGAAAATCATTATCTTTGCATGAAAAAATTGCAGAATGGCTAGTCAGATACCATATTTAGACGTACAAAACCTCACCAAACGATTTGGTGCGCAGGTTCTTTTTGATAAGATTTCCTTCTCTATCGCCGAAGGACAGAAGGTGGGACTCGTGGCACGTAATGGCACGGGAAAGTCTACCCTGATGTCTGTTCTGATGGATAAGGAGGGACATGAAAGCGGTGATATCATCTATCGTCGCGATTTGAAGATAGGATATTTGGAGCAGTCTCCTCAATTCGATCCGGAGGAGAGTGTGCTCGATGCATGTTTCAATCATGAGGGAGACCCGGAGAAGGTGCTCCGTGCCAAGCAGATCCTGACCCAGCTACATATTACCAATATGGAGCAGCCGATGGGGCAGCTTAGCGGAGGACAGCAGAAACGTGTTGCCCTGGCTAATGTGCTGATAGAGGAGCCCGATTTCCTGATGCTCGATGAGCCTACCAACCACCTTGACCTGGAAATGATAGAATGGCTGGAGGGATACTTGAACAGAGGAAACAAGACCATCTTCATGGTTACTCACGACCGTTTCTTCCTGGACAAGGTGTGCAATACCATCCTGGAACTTGACGATAAGACCATCTATACCTATAGAGGTAATTATGCCTACTATCTGGAGAAACGTCAGGAGCGCATGGATAATCTCAGGGCGGAAATTCAGCATTCCAAGAATCTCTATCGCAGGGAGTTGGACTGGATGCGCCGCCAGCCTCAGGCACGTGGTCATAAGGCTAAGTATCGTGAAGATGCCTTTTATGAACTGGAGAAGGTGGCTAAGCAGCGTATCGAAGACCGACAGGTGCGTCTGAAGGCTTCTACCGTATATATCGGTTCCAAGATATTTGAATGTCAGTATGTAAGCAAGGCTTTCGATGACCGTGGTAAGAAGAAGGTGATACTCGATAACTTCTATTACAACTTTGCCCGATTCGAGAAGATGGGTATCGTGGGTAATAACGGAACGGGTAAGTCTACCTTCATCAAGATGCTCTTGGGTGAAGTTCAGCCGGACAGCGGTAAGTTTGACATCGGTGAGACGGTTCGCTTCGGTTATTTCTCGCAGGAGGGATTGAAGTTCAAGGAAGACCAGAAGGTGATTGATGTCATTACTGAGATTGCCGATTATATCGACTTGGGTAATGGCAAGCACATGACGGCTTCGCAGTTCCTGCAGTTCTTCCTCTTTACTCCAGAGGAACAGCACAACTACGTATATAAGTTGAGTGGAGGCGAGAAGCGCAAGCTCTATCTCTGTACGGTGCTGATGAGGAATCCTAACTTTCTGGTTCTCGATGAGCCTACCAACGACCTTGATATCCAGACACTCCAGGTGTTGGAGGAATACTTGCAGGATTTCGCCGGTTGCGTTATCGTAGTAAGTCACGACCGCTATTTCATGGACAAGGTAGTGGATCATCTTCTGGTGTTCAAGGGCGAGGGCGAGATACAGGATTTCCCTGGCAACTATACCCAATACCGTGACTGGAGCCGATTGCAGGAGAAGGATGAGGCAGAGAAAGCTGCGGCTGCGGCTAAAACTGCCAGCAATAATGCAGCTGTCAATGATGGCGCCGGCACAGCCAAGCGTGACGCCAACTTTGAGAACAAGCGCAAGATGAGCTACAAGGAGAAGCGTGAATATGAACAGCTGACCCAGGAAATTGATAAGCTCACCGAAGAACAGAAGAAGTTGGAGGAAGCTCTGTGCAGTGGAACGCTTTCGGTAGACGAACTGACGGAAAAGAGCAAGCGACTGCCGGAAATCAAGGATGAACTTGATGAGAAGGAAATGAGATGGCTGGAATTGTCAGAGATGCTATAGACTTTGAACTTTGAACATTGAACTTTGAGGTTTGAGCATTGAACTTTATGATTAGTTCGTTTGCTGACATTTAGTGATTAACATAATAATAGAAAACATAACGATGGAAATTAAGAAATCTGAATTTACAATATCTGCTCCACGAGTGAGCATGTGTCCTAAGGATAATAAGGCTGAGTATGCCTTTATCGGTCGAAGCAATGTGGGTAAATCTAGTCTTATCAATATGCTTTGCAATCATAAAGGTTTAGCTAAAACTTCAGCCACACCGGGTAAGACGTTGCTGATCAATCACTTCATTATCAATAATGAATGGTATCTGGTTGACCTTCCCGGCTATGGATTTGCCAAGCGCTCCAAGACTGTCCAGAAGCAGTTGGAGCAGATGATCAGCAGTTATATCCTTCAGCGTCCTCAGTTGGCAAACGTCTTTGTTCTTATCGACGTACGCCATGACCAGCAGAAGATTGACCGTGAATTCGTAGACTGGTTGGGCGAAAGCAATGTGCCATTCTGTATCGTTTTCACCAAGGCAGATAAGTTGGGACCGGTAAAGGCTCGTATGAATGCCGAGAAATGGATGCATGCATTGGAAGATCGCTGGGAAGAGCTTCCTCCTTACTTCATTACTAGTAGTGAGAAAAAGATGGGACGCGACGAAGTACTCGATTATATTGACGAGATCAACAAGTCGCTTGCTGGAGAATAAAAATCATCGAAACGTATGAAACAGATCAATTGGGGATTTATCGGCTGCGGAGAAGTAACCGAAAAGAAGAGCGGACCGGCCTTCAATGAAGTAGAAGGTTCGCAGGTTGTGGCAGTGATGAGCCGTAGCGAGAACAAGGCTCGTAGTTATGCTGAGCGTCATCATATCCGTAAATGGTATACGGATGCCCAGGAATTGATAGATGACCCTGATGTAAATGCCATCTATATCGCTACTCCGCCATCGTCTCATGCCACCTTTGCCATCATGGCAATGCGTGCAGGCAAGCCTGTTTATATAGAAAAGCCATTGGCAGCAAGCTATAACGACTGTATCCGTATCAATCGTATCAGTGAGCAGACCGGTGTTCCTTGCTTTGTGGCTTATTACCGTCGTTATCTTCCATATTTCCAGAAAGTGAAGGAGATCATTGAAAACGGTACCATCGGTAAGGTAATCAATGTTCAGATAAGGTTCTCTGTGCCTCCTCGTGACCTTGACTATAAAAACGAAAAGGAATTGCCTTGGAGGTTGCAGCCGGATATTGCGGGTGGAGGTTATTTCTATGATTTGGCCCCACACCAGATTGATTTGTTGCAGAATATTTTCGGTGTTATCACCCGTGCACATGGTTATCCTGCCAATCGTGCTCATCTCTACAAGGCAGAGGATACCGTTTCAGCTTGTTTCTTCTTCGAAAATGGGGTTACGGGCAGTGGAAGCTGGTGCTTTGTGGGACATGAGAGTGCAAAGGAAGACCGTATCGAGGTTATCGGTGATAAGGGTTCCTTGTCTTTTTCGGTATTTACATACGAACCTATTGTTCTCGTCACCAGTGAAGGAAAACAGAGTATTACCGTACCAAATCCTTCCTATGTGCAATTGCCGATGATCAAGCATGTCATAGAGCATTTGCAGGGCATAGGGCATTGCGACTGTACGAGTATCTCGGCTACACCGGTTAACTGGGTGCTAGACCGTGTTTTGTGGAAGAATTAGACTTAAAATAAAAAGTCTCTGTATGAGAAAAATTTGTTTTTTGTGGATGATGTTAACCTTTTTTCTGCTGCCTGTAGGGGCGGCAGAAGAGGAATCTTTGTCTGCAAAAGACAATGAAAAGAGGGTGGAGGTGACGGACACCCTTTTTGTACGCCATCTTTTCAATTCTACCATGTTTAAGCACAACTCCACGGATAGCCTGATAAGAGCCCGTCATAAGCGGACTTTCTTTCATCAGGTGGGCAACGTCTTTACCCGCTTTTTCCGAGAATTCAATACCACCGATTCTTCCTATATCGAAGACCAGCATTACAACTATACAGTAATGCTGCAGAACACGAATACCTACGAGATTTATACCTTGCGCAACAAGGAGGGACAGAGCATTACCTTTGCCCCTGACCCTTCCTGGCGATTAGGTCCGTATCTGGGATGGCGATGGGTATTCCTGGGTTATACTTTCGACTTGAAGCATATCAATGCCAATAACAGTCATACGAATAAAAAGGAGTTTGACTTGAGTCTTTACAGCAGTCTGCTGGGTGTTGATCTCTTCTGGCGTCAGACAGGTAATGATTATCATGTCAAGCGCATGAATCTAGGAGAACATATCAACTGTAATGCGATGAGAAAGGCGCCTTTCGGGGGCTTTAAATCGAGTATCAAGGGGCTCAACCTTTACTATATCTTTAATCATCGAAGATTCTCTTATCCAGCTGCTTATGCACAGAGTACCGTACAGCGAAGAAGTGCCGGTTCCATGCTCCTGGGCATCGGATATACCCAACACAAACTGGAAGTGGATTGGGACAAGTTCACCCAGCTTGTTGATGATCGCTTGAACCAGGGGGTTCCTCCTGGAGAGCAGGCTAAGATAGACAGTAGCCTGATGTTTTCGCAGGTGAAGTATAGTGATATCAATGTAAGTTGTGGCTATGCTTATAACTGGGTGTTCGCCAAGAATTGGCTTTTCAATGCCTCGCTCTCGGTGGGGCTTGCCTACAACCAGTCTACCTCGGATACCGAAAGTGAACATTTCGACATCATGAACTTCCGTTTCAGGAATGTCAACTTGGATGGTATAGGAAGATTTGGAGTAGTATGGAACAATACCCGATGGTATGCGGGCATGAGTACTATCATCCATTCTTATAATTATAGAAAATCTCAGTTTTCTACCAATAATTCCTTTGGTTCGGTCAATCTGTATTTCGGAGTTAATTTTGGAAGAAAACGTAATCATTAAAACTGTAGGAAGATGAAAATTCTAAAGAGAATATCTGTATTAGTTTTGGCTGTCTTGTCGTTGATGCCATCTATGGCAAAGAGTGGTGTTGTGTATCAGCGCCAGGACAGTATTCGTATCGTCAACTTGTTGAAGCAGGCAAAAGCCTTGAAGACGAAACCTGCCAACTGGATGCTGTGGTTCGGCAAGCAGTTTGTGGGGATTCCATACGTTGGAGGTACCTTGGATAGGACAAAGGAAGAGGTTCTCATCGTGAATACACGTGAACTCGACTGTACCACCTATGTAGAGATGGTGACAGCCCTGACGATGTGCGCCAAGAGGCATGAAACCTCCTTTGCTTCCTTCTGTGAACATTTGAAGCACGTGAGATATGTAGGCGGGGAAGTATCTTATGTGAAGCGCCAGCATTATTTTACCATTTGGATGGACGATAATGAAAAGGAGGGTATTGTCAGAAACATCGCTCCTAATCCGCCATTTACTGCCGTCCAGACCGTCAATGTCAACTGGATGTCTACTCATACATCGAGCTATAAGATGCTTTCTGCTCATCCTGAGTGGAAAGCAGGCATTCGCCAGTTGGAGCAGAGCGTAAACGGGAAAAAATACCGTTATGTTCCCAAATCGACCATTGCCAATAACCGGATATTCAGAAAGGCTATTCATGACGGTGACATCATCGTGATTGTTACCAACAAGAAAGGATTGGACACCACCCATATCGGTTTGGCTTCCTGGCACAAGGACGGACTCCACCTGCTCAATGCGAGCAGTATACATAAAAAAGTAATAGACGAACCGATGACACTGTATACCTATATGCAGAAACATCCGGTGCAGATTGGCATCAGGGTATGTAGGGTGCTGTAATTTGGCACGCTATTTGTATAAGCCATAGCAAACATAAAAAATAAAATAATAACATTAAAAGATATAATAACTATGGCACAGAAAGGTAATATCGGTGTAACGACAGAGAACATTTTCCCTGTCATCAAGAAATTCTTATATTCAGATCATGACATCTTCCTCCGTGAGATGGTTTCCAACGCTGTGGATGCAACACAGAAGTTGAAGACTCTTGCTGCCCAGGGCGACTTCAAGGGTGAGATAGGTGACACTACCGTTCGCATTTCTCTCGACGAGAAGGCTGGTACCCTCACTATCAGCGACCGTGGTATCGGTATGACTGAGGAGGAAATCGATAAATATATCAACCAGATTGCATTCTCTGGTGTAACAGACTTCCTCGACAAGTATAAGGAGAATGCCAATGCCATCATCGGTCACTTCGGTCTCGGTTTCTATTCTTCTTTCATGGTAGCCAGCAAGGTGGAAATCATCACCAAGAGCTACAAAGAGGGTAGCAAGGCTGTAAAGTGGAGCTGCGACGGTTCACCAGCTTTCGAAATCGAGGACGCTGACAAGGCTGACCGCGGTTCAGATATCGTTCTCCATATCGCTGACGACTGCAAGGAATTTCTCCAGAAGAGCAAGATTGAGGAACTCCTGAACAAGTACTGCAAGTTTATGGCAGTGCCTGTAGCCTTCGGCAAAAAGACTGAGTGGAAGGATGGTAAGAACGTGGAGACTGACGAGGATAACATTATTAATAATGTGGAGCCTCTCTGGACCAAGACTCCTAGCACACTGAAGGATGAGGACTATAAGAAGTTCTATCACACCCTCTATCCAATGCAGGACGATCCATTGTTCTGGATTCACCTGAACGTAGATTTCCCATTCAACCTGACGGGTATTCTCTACTTCCCACGCATCAAGAACAGCATCGACATGCAGCGCAACAAGATTCAGCTGTATTGCAACCAGGTATTCGTAACAGACCAGGTAGAGGGCATCGTTCCTGAGTTCCTGACCCTGTTGCATGGTGTTATCGACTCACCGGATATCCCATTGAACGTGAGCCGCAGCTACTTGCAGAGCGACAGCAACGTGAAGAAGATTTCTACCTACATCACCAAGAAGGTGGCAGACCGCTTGAACTCTATCTTCAAGGAGAACCGTAAGGAATTCGAGGAGAAGTGGGATGACCTCAAACTCTTCATCAACTACGGTATGCTTTCACAGGATGACTTCTACGACCGCGCCAAGGACTTCGCTCTCCTGAAGGATGTGGAGGGTAAGTACTTCACTTACGAGGAGTACAAGACACTCATCAAAGACAACCAGACCGATAAGGATGGCAACCTGGTATATCTCTATGCCAACAACAAGGAGGAGCAGTACTCTTACATCGAGGCTGCCAAGCAGAAGGGTTACTCAGTGCTTCTGATGGAAGGTCAGCTGGATACCCCAATGGTGAATATGCTGGAGCAGAAGTTGGAGAAGAGCCGCTTCACCCGTGTGGATGCGGATATCATCGACCGCCTCATTGTGAAGGAAGATGCCAAGAAGACAGATTTGACCAAGGAACAGTCTGACAACTTGACAGAGGTATTCCGTTCTCAGATGCCTAAGCTCGAGAAGGCTGAGTTCTTTGTAGAGATTCAGGCTTTGGGCGAGCAGAACCAGCCAGTACTCATCACTCAGAACGAGTACATGCGCCGTATGAAGGCAATGAGTCAGTTCCAAGCAGGTATGAACTTCTACGGTCAGATGCCAGACAGCTATAACATCGTATTGAATTCAGATCATGCATTGGTGAAGAAGGTATTGGAGGATGCTGAGGCTCATACAGCCGAGAGTCTGAAGCCAATCCTTGCAGAGATCAAGGGTCAGGAAGCTCGCCTTGCAGTGCTTCATCAGGAGCAGGGCAAGAAGAAGCCAGAGGAGATTACCCAGGAAGAGAAGGATGATGTTCACAACACAGAGAAGGCTATCAGCGATGAGAAGGCTAAGCGCAATGATATCATCTCCGGTTATGCCAAGAGCAACAATATCGTTCATCAGCTCATCGACCTCGCCCTGTTGCAGAATGGTATGCTGAAGGGTGCTTCTCTCGATGCTTTCCTCAAGAGAAGTGTGGATATGATCAAGTAATTGGGGCTTTATTAAAGTGTACATTACTTTACGAAATGTAACATTGAAGGTTACAAATTGTTTCTAGATATGTGCTAAATGTTTCAAAGCAGACATTTAGCACATTTTTTTATCTCATTTCTTTGGTGATGCTATCTGTTTTTCGTACCTTTGCAATATAATTAACGTAAAAAACATAATGATCAAAACTACCATCATGGAACAAAACGTAGAATCTAAGCACAGCATCATTGCTGAATATTATATAGAGTGTTACGACGAATTAAAAGCGTTTGTAGCTTCTCGCTTGCCTGGTGAAGAAGATGCCGAGCAAGCGGAAGATATCGTGCAGAATGTTTTCGTACGCTTGTTGAAGATGGACCGTATGATTACACGTATCACTTTGCCTTGTCTGGTATATACTACAGCCCGCAACCTGATTTATGACTATTTGCGTCGCAGGCATTGTATGGAGAAATATGAGTATGTTGTCCGTACCTCTAGCTGGCAGAATAAGTGTGTAGATGATGTTGATACGATCTATTCTGTGCTGGAGATTCAGAAGATATTGGAAAATGGCATTGCACAGCTTTCTGAGAAACAAAGTAATGTCTACAGGTTAGATCTGGAAGGAATGAAGGTGAAAGATATTGCGCTGCAATTGAATATCAAATATAAGAATGCAGAGCATTGCTTAGGCGATGCGCGTAAGGTTGTGCGCAGATTCGTAAAAGAACAAATGGCTTCTTAGCTTTTATAGCTGTGTAAAATAGGAAATATGTGTGTAGGATAGGAAATATGTGTATAAAATAGAAAAAAGGTGTCAGCAATCTCGTCAGAGAATGGCTGGCACCTTTTTGTTTAGTTTTGCTTGAAGGCGACAACATGAGTCAGCGCCTTGTCCATATAGAATGTCTGTGTGAGTTCTTGCTGTTTGCCTTCTTTGTCTGTCAGCTTATAAGTGGCCCTTATATATAATAAGGTGTCAGTAATGGCATTGTCATTATAGCTGATATCTTTCTTGATGTATGGCAAAGTGCTCATCTCCTTGCGCATCGATTTTACCTGATCAATGTCAATCATGGCTGTAGGAGTGAGATTGCTGAATCGCTCATAGCTGCAGTCATTATCTGTGGTAAGGTTTTCATTCAGGAAATCCTTGACCAGCGACTTGGCTTTGTACTGGTCTCCACAGGAAGTGAGAGCCAATACGAAGCCCAATGTCAATACATATAATATCTTTTTCATGTCCTGAGAATGTGGGAGATGAAACAATATCAGTTGTTATTTTACGCTGCGGAGAATGTCCAGCAAGTGATCCCATACCATCTGGACGGTAGGAATCAGAAGAGCCTCGTCTGGAGTGTGGACATTGCGAAGGGTAGGACCGAAGCTTACCATGTCGAGATCAGGATAACGCTCTGAGAAGAGGCCGCATTCCAGACCTGCGTGGATACCCTTCACCAATGGCTCCTTGCCGAAGAGCTTTTCGTAACTCTTCACGGTGATGTCGGTCAGCTTGCTGTTGGCACGCATCTTCCATGCAGGGTATTTTCCGCCAACGTTTACCTCGGCTCCAGCCAGGAGGAATGCTGCCTTCACGGTGTTGGTCATATTGTCCAGGTTGCTCATCACGTTACTGCGCTGAGAAGCCACGATGTGGATGCTGTTCTCATCTGTAGCAATGCTTGCCACATTGCTGGAAGTCTCAACCATCTCGGCAAGCGCTTCGTCCTGACAGTTGGTAAGAGGACCGTTGTCTACTGCCTGCAAAGCCATGATGAACTTATCTGCAACCGTCTTCTCAATGACAGGAACTGCATCGGCAGAACCCATGTTGAACTGCATAGTCTGTTCGGTAACATGGAACTCATCCTCTACTTCTGAAGCGAAGATGTTCCAATCAGCACGTACCTGCTCTTTAGCTTCATTCTTGACAGCGAAGACAATCTTACCGTCACGAGGAATGGCATTGTGCATCTTACCACTGTTGAAGCTGACTAAGCGGAGAGTACCATCAAGTTTCTCATTCTCCAGGAAGAGGAAACGTGCAAGTACCTTGATCGCATTGGCGCGCTTCTTGTTGATGTCATCGCCAGAGTGACCACCGTTGAGACCCTTTAAGGAAGCCTCCATGAAGAAATAACCTGAAGGAGCCTCCTCGCGGTTGAAGTGGAAGGTTGCCTGGGTGGTCTGTCCGCCTGCACATGATACGAAAATCTGTCCCTCATCCTCAGAATCGAGGTTGATGAGCATCTTGCCGGTCATGAAACCAGCCTTCATGCCTACAGCACCAGTCAATCCGGTTTCCTCATCACGGGTGAAGACACACTCAATAGGTCCATGCTCGATATCATTGGCAGCGAGGATGGCGAGTTCAATAGCGCAACCTATACCATCATCAGCACCGAGGGTGGTACCCTTTGCCTTCAGCCATTCACCATCTACGTAGGTCTGGATGGCATCCTTATGGAAGTCGAACTCTACATCCACCAATTTGTCGCAAACCATATCCATGTGGCTCTGGAGGATGATAGTATCAGCGTTCTCATATCCAGGAGTTGCAGCCTTGCGAATCAGAACGTTTCCTGTTTCATCGACCAAAGTCTCAAGCTGGTGGCTTTTGCCGAATTCTTTCAAGTATTCTATCATGTTTTCCTCGTGCTTTGAAGGACGAGGTATTTCGTTGATTTTTGCGAACTGCTCAAACACAAGAGCAGGTTTTAATTCTTTTTTTTCCATTTATTTATGTATTTATGTTATTTTGTTTTGAATTTTCTATTATT
>USQD01000036.1 GCA_900556795.1 uncultured Prevotella sp.
GTAACACGACTGATGACATCCTTGTGACGCTCTACAATCTTAAAGAGATCGAGATAACGCTGGTTGAAGAGTTTCTGTGCCTTCTTGTTAAGTCCCTTCACGTATGGATTGTACTTCTTCTGAAGTTCAAACTTCTGACTGATTTCCGCACCGCCGAATCCTTCCGGATTAGGAAGCATGTTCATATCCAGCTCAGTCAGCATCACCTTGACACCTTCACCTGCAAAAGCCTCGATGCTCTTCTCATACTCAGCATAATCAGGATAATCAAAACCATTGTGGCTCTGCATACCTACAGCATCAATGCGGAGACCCTTCGCCTTCAAATCGCGAACCAGCTTGCAGATAGCCTCACGCTTAGCTGGCTTCGAAGTAGAATAATCATTATAGTAAAGCTCTACGTTAGGATCAGCCTCATGCGCAAAGCGGAAAGCCAGTTCGATGAACTCCGGACCGATAATCTTATAATATAGAGACTTGCGGTAAGAGCCATCATCCTCGAAAGCTTCGTTCACAACGTCCCATCCCTTTACTCTACCTTTATAATGAGTAACCACATTCATGATGTGATTATACATTCTGCCGATGAGCACTTCACGGCTTACCAAATTACCCTTATCATCGGTAAACATCCACTTAGGTGGCTGAGAGTGCCATACCAGACAATGACCAATCAAGGTCTTGCCGTTCTTCTCAGCCCAGTCAGCCAGCTTATCGCCATCGGTGAAATCAAAGCGATTCACCTCCGGATGATTTTCCTCGCCCTTCATACAGTTCTCGGCAACTACCTGGTTAAACTGTTTCTTCACTACTTCCTCACCTGCCGGGTCTTGTCCGTCTGCCAGAGAAGTATTAACGGCTGCACCAATCAGGAAGTATTTGCCCATGGCCTCCTGGAATGTTGGGATTGTCGTATTATTATTGCCTTTCTGGGCAAAAGCTGCAGAAGCAAGCATCAAGCCCAAGGCAAAAGTCGATATTCTTTTCATTGTACACTTGTTTTCAAGAATTTGAGAATACAGGGTATCTCTCCTTCTATATAATTATCTAAATTTTAATTCTATCTTATTTTTCTTCCTGATGACGAGCTTCAATCTTCTTGTTGATATCGTCGATAACCTCATCGGTCAACTCATATTTAGAGATGATGAACATCGCCAAACCCAGCAGGATGGCAGGAATCACGCATACCAGCCAGCGGATACCCTCCTGTGCCAGCGCACTCTGCTGCTCCAAATCGTTCATGAAGTAAGCACCGGCAGCATTACCAACCGACATCATGGCGAAGGCGGTGATAAAGAAGAGAGCCACGATACGGAGAGGACGGTTGTGGAAAAATTCTGTCCACAGATCGCTCACCTTAACGTTCTTGGTTTCCTTCTCGTCCATTACCACACGCTCCTTGGTCTGGGTAAAGCAGAATACCAGAAGGGCGAAACCTACCAGAGCATAGATCAGCATGGCAACAAACCAGGCATTACCATCGATAGGAAGCGAGTTGCTCTCTTGAGCTGCCGCAGCCTGATAACCGGTCCATGCAAGGACTGCACCAGGAACAACACCACCCAAAGCCATACCAGCCTTGTAGAAGATACCGGTCAGGGCATTGACAATACCGGCAATACGCTTGCCACTGGTATATTCAGCATAGGAAATAACCTCAGGAATCAAAGCCCACATATAACCTGTAGCCACGATAACACCAGTTGACTTGATGAACTGTGCAATATAAACCAGCGTGATATGATCCTTTACAGGTCCCATCTTGCTGATGAAATAAAGCATCGCCATACCCACGATAGCCACAGTAAGGAAGATGTAGAACATATTCTTCTTACCTACCTTTTTCTTGATGGCAGGCACCAGCGGCATAAAGATAAAGGATGGCAGAGAACCCAAACCCATGAAGAGCGCCATTTCGATAGGGAGATCCTTGGCTGCAGCGAGCATCGCCACCAGGATTGGAACACCTGCCGATACACAGAGTCCACCCACATTTGCCATGAACATACGTACAGAGGTAAGAATGGTTATCTCGTCTGTATCGCGAGTCAAAGATGAGTTCAATGCTCCGTAAGGCACATTAATCAATGTATAGAGCATTGACAAGCCTACGTATGTTACGTAAGCATAGATGAGCTTGATGGTTTCTGTCTGTCCCTCCATACCATTCCAGAAGCAGAGGATGGCAAGTACGGTGAGTGGCAAACCCGCCAGGACGAGATAAGAACGATACTTACCCCAACGTGGATTATGCTTATCTACATAAGTTCCCACCAATGGGTCCCAGAGTACATCGACCAAGCGAACCACCAAGAACATGGTGGCAGCAACACCAGGATTAAGTCCATAGATGTCGGTGTAGAAGAACAACAGATACATGCAGATGGTCTGGTAGATGAGGTTTTGCGCCAAGTCTCCAGATCCGAATCCGATGCGTTGTAGCCAATTCAGTTTGTAGAATCCCTTAGATTCCTGTGTTACAGTTGTCTGTTCCATATTTTATTCAGTCATTAAGTTTACACCTTATTATTTAAAGGTGCATTTTTCACATTTACTTCAATTTCTCTGCGGCAAACTTACCCATTGCCTCATATCCCTTCGGATTGAGATGCAGCCAGTCATCAGAATACTCAGCCTTCAGACGCTGAGGATCTTTCGGGTCGCGGGTCAATTCATCGAAATCGATAATCTCGTCGAACGCGCCGCTCTTTCTGATCCATTCGTTCACGGTCTGGCGCATCGCCTCATGCCAGAAAGAATACCATCCGTTGCCCTTGGTTGGGGTGATGGTTCCGCCATATACCTTGATTCCCTTTGCCTTGGCTTTCGCTATCAGCACCTTGTAGCAGGCAATCAGGGTATCTGTTACATGTTCATAATTACCGCCGCAGCAACCGATATCGTTGGTTCCTTCGAAGATGATGAGCTTATCCACACCAGTCTGTCCCAGGATGTCACGGTCGAAACGCTTCATGGCTGGTTCGCTCAATCCGCCTTCCACTACGCAGTTGCCACCGATACCGAGATTCAATACGCCGTATGGCTTCTCTGCATTCAGAGCATCCGAGAGGAAATCGGTCCAACGGTTCTGATGGTTGGTAGTACTTCCACGACCATCTGTAATCGAGTTACCGAGGATAGCCACTACCGGGGTAGCTTTATCGGTCTTCACATCAATGGCAGAAAGATTGTACCAGTGATCCACCTCCTCACCATCATCAAAACTCTTATCCATCGGTTTAGGAGTACGATGCAAACCGTTTACTATATAAGAGGTGGTACGCGAACCACGATGGGATGTTGCATTCACTGGAGTCTGCTTGCCATAGTCGATGGTAATCGTGAGGCGCTGCCCACTCTTCAAGGCATATTTCAAATCATCAGAAAAGATAGCCTTGCCAGGAGCAATGGTTACATTCTTCTTGCCATTAAACTTGAGATACTTCACGGTCTTACCATTCACAAACCAGTTGCTGTCTTTATCTGTATCTGCGATATACACCGATTTGATTTCCACGGGTTCCTTACTCTGCTCGTTGCTGAGCTTCACCCTGAGTTCCTTTCCACCAAAGGATACATGAACTATCTGTCGGCAAGAACGGTTGCTCAAGCTTTCCTTAGGCATATCCCCCTTACCAGTCCATTCAACAGCAGTCGCCCAAGAACCCTTCCACACTTTCTGTGCGAAAGCCAAGCAACTACTTCCTGCCAGCAAGAGAGCCAACGATAAAATCTTTATTGTTTGTTTAGTCATTGTTTTGCATTTTTGTTAGTCACAATTCGCTATTCACGTTGCAAATGTACAAAAAACTACTGAAAGCTCTTTAATATCTAGTTACCAGAACATTTCTATTTGTTTCATAGACAAAATAAAAGCATAAAAGATAAAGAAACAAAAGGAAACGAAACATATTATCGCATTTTTATTTGTTGCTTTCGCAGTTTTTTACTACTTTTGCAGCAACAATAACCAAACAAGAACAAGTAAACGGCCAAAAATATGAAATATACCAAGAAATGCCTTGTGGCACTTATCGCACTCCTCGCCTCGCTCATGCTATGGGCTGATGGTGGCGAATTATTCACATCAGGCAAACTGTCCAGTTCGCTCATCAATTGTGTCGTACAAGATAAGTACGGATACATTTGGATAGGTACGGAATATGGACTGAATAAGTATGATGGTTATAGATTCACCAACTATCTGCACGACGAGAAGGATACGACATCCATCACAGACAATATCATTTCAGATCTCCTTGTTGATAAGAAAGGAGACCTGTGGATAGGTAGTGCCAAGGGACTGATGCGCTATAATTATGAGACGAATGACTTCACTCGTCTCAATTTTCCTGATGGCAGAAAGCCACGCATCTACTCTATCGTAGAAAATCACCGTGGTGATATTCTGTTGGGAACTGCCGGCTACGGACTTTATTCCGTAAAGAAAGTAGCTTCTGACAAAGCAGCAGACAAGCAATTCCTTATTAAACAGGAAAGACAATACGCAGGGCGCGACTCCGTCGTATTCTTTACCCATATCTATGAAGACCAGCACCACTATCTATGGCAGAGTAATCACCTCTCCACCTTTACCCGATTCATCGAAAACAAGGGAAAGGTGAACCGCAAAGACTTCAAATCGCCATACGGAGCGCCAGTGGCTTTCATACAGCATCGTCCACAAACCCTGCTCATCGTATGTATGTACGGCATTATCTATTATGACTATAAGACGGGCAGAATAGCAGATGCCGGCTACGACTTTGGCACCTACGCCAATAACGTAACCATCAATAATGCAACCTTCGACCATGAGGGAAATCTCTATATCAGTACCTCTGAGCATGGAGCATTGCTGATCAGGAAAGGAAGCAACCGGGTGGAGCAACTGGAAAGCAGCAACAGTAACTTCGATCTATCCACCGCCTTCGTCAATGACATCATCGAAGACAAGGACAACAACCTCTGGATAGGATGCTATAAAAAGGGACTCTATCTCATCAACCAACGCCAACAGGCTTTCAACTCATGGAGTTTCTCAGCACAAAACTATATAATAGGTAGTAGTGTATCCTCTATTGCGCCAGGCGATAGAGGAGAAACATGGTGTACCGTACAAAACAGTGGCGTATTCTGCTTTGATGCATCAGGCAAGATCATTGCCCATCCTCAATCACCTGCAGGAACCTGTATCATCTATAAAGACAAACGTGGCAGCTATTGGATCAGCAATGGTAGTGCTCTTTACAGCTATAATCCATATACAGGAGCTTATCTGCAGAAAATCAGCTTTACAAGCGCAGGCATCTATTGTATGACCGATGACAATCGGGGAAACCTCTATATTTCGGTCTACAGTAAGGGACTCTATATATATAATGTGGAAACCGGTAACGTAAAGATTCTCAATATGAGTACCCGAGGCAAAAAAGGTTATCTCTGTAATGACTGGGTTCGCAGTATGACTCTTGACCACACCGGACATCTATGGATTGGTACTGCCAACGGTGTATCCTGCCTCAATACCGAGACTCTCAGTTTCAAGGATTTCGGATGGCATGAAATCCTGAAAGACAATCAGATCAATAGCATTTGCGAAGGAAAGAACGGAGAAATCTTGATGGGTACTGAGAAAGGACTCTATCTCTTCGACAGAAAAAAGAACAAAGTGGCTGAATTTCCTCATGCAGACCCACTAATAGGCAAACAGACTTGCGGTATAGTAAGAGACCGCAAGGGTGACTATTGGGTTAGTACTACCATGGGAATCTGGCAGTATGATCAAAACGCTAAACGATTCATCGGTCATATCAATGGCAACGGACTCACCACACGTGAATATGTTTTAGGTTCCATGATGCATACATCCGATGACATGATAGCCTTCGGTACAAGCGACGGCATCACCTCTTTCTATCCTAATGTGGTAAGAGCCAACAAGATGGAGATGGGTAACGTATACCTTACCAACTTCATCAAAGCCGGAAAGGCAACCAATTGTCTCAGCGACAACTTCAAGATACCATACTCAGAAAACTCATTCACATTGGAGTTCTCACTGCTCAACTATAAGAACACTGACAATATCAGTTACCAATATCGCATCAATGGCGGCAACTGGAGCAGCACCAACGAGGGAACTAATGCCGTATCGTTCAACAAGTTGAAGCCTGGCAATTACAAGCTGGAAGTAAGAGCCACCAGCAATGGTCAATATTCGAAGAAGCCAACTGTCATCAACATCAAGGTGTGTGACCCTTGGTATGCATCACCAGAAGCCTACCTACTCTACTTCCTGACCATCGTGAGCGCTGTTTTTTACGTATTCTATACTTACGAACGCCGTCGCAAAGCAGACTTAGAGGAAACCAAGATGCAGTTCCTCATCAATGCCACTCACGACATCCGTTCACCGTTGACACTGATTATGGGACCCCTCAACAAGTTGAAGAATAGAATAGAAGACCCTGAAAGCAAACAGGATATCGATACGATAGACCGCAATGCCAAACGACTTCTGCTTCTGGTTAACCAGATTCTTGACGAGCGCAAAATAGACAAGAACCAGATGCACCTGCATTGTCAGAAGACCAACCTCAAGGAGTTCCTGCGTGGCATCATATCACTCTACAACTTCAATGCCCAGGAGCGCAGCATCACTCTTAGCCTGAAGGAAGACGAGAGTCTGAAGGAGGAAGGTAACCTGCAAGTATGGATAGACCACATCAATTTTGACAAGGTTATTTCCAACCTTCTCTCCAACGCCATGAAGTATACTTCAGACGGTGGCGACATTACGCTTATCATAGGAAAGAACAAAAAGAGTGCCATCATCAAGGTAGAAGATACAGGTATCGGACTAAAGGAAGAAAAGACTGACCGTCTCTTCGACCGTTTCTATCAAGGCAATAACAACAGCGACATTCATATCGAGGGAACTGGAATTGGTTTGAACCTCTGCAGAGCCCTCGTCAAGATGCATGGAGGAACTATCAGAGCCTATAATCGCACCGATGGAATCAAGGGTTCCTGCTTCGAGGTAAACATTCCATTGGGCAAGGAACACCTCAAACCAGAGGAGATTATGCAGGAGGACGGTACAAAAACTGCCGAATCCACCGGTAAAAGAACGCAAGCCAACCGCAATTTCAACATTCTGATAGTAGATGACGATGCCGAGATAGCACATTATATCAAGACTGAACTGAGCGACTGGTATCGATTTGAACATGCCTGCAACGGAAAGGAGGGTCTCAAGATGTTGCTCACCAACAAATATGATCTCGTGATAAGCGATGTAATGATGCCGGAAATGGATGGTGTTACCATGCTCAAGAAGATAAAGAGTAACTCTAACGTAAGCGATATTCCAGTCATCCTGCTCACCTCCAAGAGCGAGGTAGAGAACCGACTAGAGGGATTGCGTAAGGGTGCTGATGCCTTCCTGGCTAAACCATTCAATATGGAAGAGCTGCATATTCTCATCGACAACCTGGTAGACAATGTCCGACGCATCCGTGGCAAATACAGCGGTGCGCAGGGACAGAAGGCTAAGATTGAGCAGATACAGGTGAAGGGCAACAACGACGCTCTCATGGAGAGAGTGATGAAATATATGAACGAGCACCTCGCCGACCCTGACCTCAACGTTGAGAAACTGACAGAAGATGTAGGCATCAGTCGTGCCCAACTGCACCGTAAGCTGAAAGAAATAGCAGGTGTCTCTGCCGGTGAATTCATCCGTAACTTACGATTAGAACAAGCTGCACGTCTTATTGAAGAAGGACAGATTAATATCACACAAGTAGCTTATTCTGTGGGATTCAACAACCAGACTCACTTCTCTACAGTGTTCAAGAAACACTATGGCATATCACCAAGTGAATATGCTGAAACAAAAAGAAAAGAGAAATAAACAACAAATAAAAGAGAATAAGGTATTTTTTCGTATCTTTGCAGCAGAAACAATAACAATACAAATTAACAATCTACAAAGATATGAAGAAATACCTTATTTTATTAATTACAGTACTTACATCACTCCATGTTTCTGCACAGAGTGATGGCTCACAGTTATGGCTAGGAAAGCAGTATGCTAACTCATGCCAAGTCATCTCACAGTTGCCCGATGATGCAACAGCCAAGATTGCCAAGCAGGAGTTGGAAAACAACTGGCGTGGCAAGAATGTTGAGCTAAAGATAGACAAGGCTCTGAATCTTGGCGAGGGCTATAACCTCTATGCCCGTCCTGCCCAGCAAGGCGACAACATTCAGTATGAAGCAACTATCACCGCCAGCAATCCTATCGGCTTGCTCTACGGTGCCTACGAGCTGATTCGACTTCAGAACACCGATGCCTACAACACAGGTAGCGGCAATCAACAGAACTTCAGTAAAGCTATAGATAAAACCGAGAAACCACAAGTGGGTCTCCGCATCCTCAACCATTGGGATAATCTCGATGGCAGCATCGAACGTGGCTATGCCGGCAAGAGCATCTTCAAATGGGAAGAAATCAAACTCGGCAAAAACGGCAAGGGTGGCAGCATCAGCAAGAGTCTTCACGACCGTCTCATCACCTATGCCCGTGCCAACGCCTCTTTGGGTATCAACGGCAGCGTACTGAACAATGTAAACGCATCACCAAAGATGATGACTGCTGAATACCTTAATAAGGTGAAGGTCATCGCCAACATCCTGCGTCCTTATGGCATCCGGGTATACCTCAGCATCAACTTCGCTTCGCCTATGGCATTGGGCTATACCAAGACTGCAGACCCATTGGATAAAAAGGTACAACAGTGGTGGAAGAAGAAAGCAAAGGAAATTTATGCTGCCATTCCAGACTTTGGCGGATTCCTGGTAAAAGCTAATTCTGAAGGACAACCTGGTCCTGGCGATTACCACCGCACTCATGCCGAGGGAGCCAACATGCTTGCCGATGCCGTCAAACCATACGGAGGCATCATCATGTGGAGAAGCTTTGTATATGGTGCTAATCATAAAGGAGAAGACCGCGTAAAGCAAGCTGTCAGCGAATTCAAAGGTATGGATGGAAAGTTCCGTGACAATGTAATCCTCCAGTCAAAGAACGGTCCGCTCGACTTCCAGCCTCGTGAACCATACGCTCCTATCTTCGACAACATCAAACAGACACCTCAGATAGCAGAACTTCAGATTACCCAGGAATATCTCGGACAGTCTAAACACCTCACCTATCTCGCCCCAATGTGGAAGGAATTCTTTGATTTTGTCAATCCAAACAAACTGGTTGGAATCTCAGGTGTAGCCAATATCGGTGATGATGCCAACTGGTGTGGTCATCCTTTCTCACAGGCAAACTGGTATGCCTTCGGCCGATTGGCATGGAATCCTTCACTTACAGCTGAAGAGATTGCTCATGAATGGCTCGTACAGACCTACGAAAACCAGGACGAGAAGTTCACCAAACCTGTAGAGATGATGATGATGACTTCCCGCGAAGCTTGCGTCAACTATATGATGCCTTTGGGTTTGCATCATATCTTCAAGTTCGACCACCACTACGGTCCTGAACCTGATGGTTTCATCGCAAGTTATCCTCTGGAATGGTGCCCGGTTTATTATCACAAGGCAGATGCTCAGGGTGTTGGTTTCGACCGCTCATCCAAAGGTACAGATGCCGTAGGTCAGTATCCGGAACCATATCGCAGTCAGTATGACAACATCGAGACTTGCCCAGAAGAATATCTCCTATGGTTCCATCATGTAGCTTGGGATTACAAAATGAAATCAGGAAGCACCCTTTGGCAGGAACTTTGCATGAAGTACAACATGGGCGTAGCGATGGTTGAAGTATATCGCGACTTCTGGCACACCTCAGCCAAACAGTATATGAAGGGGCATGAACAGGAATGGCAACATACCGATTCATTATTAAATGTACAGTTGGAAAACGCCAAGGAATGGCGCAATACCTGCCTCAAGTATTTTCAAACCTTTTCTAAAATGAAGATCTATGAATAAAATTGTATTATCTTTTCTAACATTATTATGCTGCATCAACATACAAGCTGGAGTGAAACTGCAGAAGCAAGGCTCTGCCACTCAACTTGTTGTCAATGACAAACCGATGCTTCTCCTGGCTGGCGAATTGAGCAACTCAGCAGCAACAAGTCCTGCCGACATCAGGAAAGCATTGAAACAGATGAAGAATAGCGGAGTCAACTCTGTCTTCGTTCCTGCATATTGGGAATTTGTAGAACCTAATGAGGGCAAATATGATTTCGCACTCGTAGACAGCGTCATCACAACAGCCCGTAAGCATGACTTGAAGATTGTCTTCCTATGGTTTGGCGCCTGGAAGAACTCTATGAGCTGCTATGCTCCACTATGGGTAAAGGAAAACACCAAGCGTTTCCCTCGTTCACTCACCGAGAATGGCAAACCATTGGAGATATGCACTGCCTTCAGCGACAACCTGCTTCAAGCAGACAAACGAGCATTCTGCGAACTGATGAAACACATCAAATCCGTAGACAGTCAGGAGAATACCGTTATCATGATGCAGGTAGAAAACGAAATCGGCATGCTCGAATCTGCCCGCGACCATTCTCCTCTTGCCGAAAAAGCTTACAGACAACCCGTTCCTGCCCCATTACTCAAGGCGCTCAAGCTCAAGAAGAAAGGTACATGGGCAGAAGTTTTCGGTACTGACCGTTATGCTGACGAGAAATTCCAGGCATATTACTATGCCAAGTATGTAGAACAACTAGCCTCAGCAGGCAAAGCCATCTACAATATTCCGATGTATGTAAATGCTGCAATGAACAGCCGTGGCAGAAAACCAGGCGAATATCCTTCTGCCGGTCCACTAGCTCATCTGATTGATATATGGAAATGCGGTGCACCAAGTATCGACATCTTTGCACCAGATATCTATGATACCGGTTACAAGGGATGGGTAGAGAAATACAAGCGTGCCGACAATCCTTTCTTCACTCCAGAAGTGAAATGCGATATCAATAGCGGCGTAAAGGCATATTATACCTTCGGCGAAACAGATGCCATCAGTTTCAGTCCGTTTGCTCTCGATGAAGCTAACTACAAGGTGAAGAACAGTCTCAGACGTTCATATAAGGTTATCAACCAGCTCTCTCCTATCCTGCTTCAGCATCAGGGAAAGGGTAAAAACTGGGGATTACTCTTCGACCAGGAAGATAAAGAACGCATCATCGAAGATGGCGATATCACCATGACTTGCCGTCATTTCTTCACGCTACCATGGGATCCACGTGCTACAGATGGAAGCAAATGGCCTGAAGGCGGCGGATTGATTCTGAAACTCGCCAAGAACGAATACATCATAGCTGGTAATGGTATCGTCGTAGTTTTCCAAAGTAAGACAGAAAAAGCGCAAGCTGAAGAAAAGAAACTCGGTGAGGACGGATTTGTTAACAACGGTGGAACCGAAACAAAGAAGCAAGCCACTACTTTCAAAGGCAAGCGTATCGGTATCGGATATGTTGACCAGATTGAAGTAGACAAAAACGGTAAATTACAGTTTATCCGCCGTGACAACGGTGACCAAGACCACCAGGGACGCCATGCCCGCATCTCATGTGGCGACAATAAAATACTCCACATCAAACTGTACGAATACTAAAACGTCTATATATAATAAGGTATAAAGGGGATTTGCAGCTGCAAATCCC
>USQD01000037.1 GCA_900556795.1 uncultured Prevotella sp.
CCCATTCCGAACAGAGAAGTTAAGCTCACTTGCGCCGATGGTACTGCAATGCAATGCGGGAGAGTAGGTAGCCGCCTTCTTTTATCAAGAGCCTCGATTACGAAAGTAGTCGGGGCTTTTTTGTTTTCATGCGGATTTTATTTTCTCACGCAGATTGCTTTTTTTATGCAGATTGTTTTTTGTCACGCAGATTTCGCAGATGACGCAGATTCTTTTGCTGGTTTATTTGTTTTCTACAGCATTATCTCTTTTTCACAGAAAGTGAACTTAGTCTTTTTGTATTATATGAGGGGATTATATATAATGAACAACCCAGAACAATGCTGCTCTGGGTTGTTATTTCATTTATTAGGTTTACTTGTTATTTTACTCTTCTCAAGATATTTTGCATTTCGAAAACAACTTTAGGATTTGCTTCAGCTACATTGTTTTGCTCGTAGAGATTGTCAGAGATTCGATAGAGCTGAGGATTAGGATCGTTGCCGGTCTCAATCTTTGGTCCCCATTTTATCATTTTAGAACCATCATTTGGTTCTATGTATTTCCATTCTTTTGTGCGGATAGAAATTACATGATTGTTTGACATTTCTGCTACCCATGGACGATGGACATTGTCGTTGCCGAGCAGATTTCCAAGATGGTTCTTGCTGTCGGGAGCACTGCCTTTAGGGAAGGTTGCACCAATAAGATTACCAAAGGATGCCATGAAGTCAATCTGTGACATGAGAACATCTGAGGTCTGATTAGGTTTTACCGACATAGGCCAACGAACGATAACTGGAATAGCAGTACCACCTTCGAAAGCGCTGTACTTGTTACCACGCCAAGGACCTGCAGGCTTATGCCCATTTAAGAGCTCTTCAGCCTGATCCTGATAACCGTCATCAACTACTGGACCATTATCACTGGTCAACAATACGATGGTGTTATCTGCGATACCAAGTTTGTCTAAAGTCTCCATAATTTTACCTACTGACCAGTCGAACTGTACGATAGCATCTCCACGTACTCCCATGCTACTTTTACCACGGAAGCGTTCGTGTGGAAAACGAGGAACGTGTACATCGTTAGTTGCAAAATAGAGAAAGAAAGGATGATTGCTGTTCTTCTTGATGAAATCGATGGCATGGTTGGTGATTGAATCTGCAATATTTTCATCTTTCCACAATGCCTTACCGCCACCCTTCATATAACCGATTCTTCCTATACCATTCACGATTGACATGTTGTGACCATGACTAGACTTCATATTGTAGCATAATTCAGGATTGTCTTTTCCTGTAGGTTCTCCAGGAAAGTTTTTGAAATAGCTTACTTCAATAGGAGCAGAAGGATCGTAGTTGGCAACCTTACCATTTTCAATATATACACAAGGTACACGGTCGGCTGTAGCAGCCATGATGTAGTGATAATCAAAACCGATATCAGCCAAAGCGGCAGGCAATGGTGCGTTCCAGTCTTGTTTACCAGTTTCTGCCCCCAGTCCTAGATGCCACTTTCCAATGGCACATGTTGTATAGCCAACGCTTTTGAACATATCAGCCATTGTAAACTGGCTAGGTTTGATGATCATACCAGCATCACCTGGAGCCACATCTGTACCAGGTTTGCGCCAGGCATATTCACCTGTTAAGAGCGAATAGCGTGATGGGGTGCTTGTAGATGCAATAGCATGGGCATCTGTAAAGCGAATACCTTGCTTAGCCAATTTATCTACATTTGGTGTCTGTACGTTTTTGGCACCATAGCATCCCAAGTCTCCATATCCCAAGTCATCAGCTAAGATGATGATAACGTTCGGACGCTCTTTGTTTACTTTCACTTTCTTTGCGCCCATCGCTGAGGAACAAACTAGTGGCGATATCAAGACGATTGTTATATAAGTTTTATTCATGATAATAGTTTATTCAAATAAACGTTTATTCTAATGTTAGTTTATACTATTAATAGTAATTCATATTATATAAATGAGTTACTGTTCAGTGCTCTCATGATGTTTGATGGAGGGCGTTCTGCCAACAGTTCCTTTTTCATAAAGTCCATGTAAGGAGCTACATGCGAATAATACAGATAATAACCTTTACATAGATAGTTTAAGCCTGGTTCACCAAACTTATCTTTCTCGAAACGGTTTTTAGGGCATTCACCATGACAGGCAAACTCCATATCACATTCTTTGCATTGGCGAGGAAGAGATGTATGCTTGAGACGGCTAAATTCCTGCTGTTTTTTACCGTAGAGCATATCTATCAGCGATTGGTCTTTGATATTACCCAATTTATATTCAGGGAAAACAAAGTGATCGCAAGAATAGACATCTCCATTGTGTTCCATTACTCCTGCATGTCCGCATTCTTTAGAATAGGCGCAGATGCCAGGTAGCACACCCATCCAGTTGGCAAGTGTACAATCGAAGATTTCCACAAAGTTTTTACCCACATCGTGGCGCACCCAGTCATCGAAGATAGTGCAGAGGAAATTTCCCCACAGTTCTGGGGTAACGGAAGCATCCGCAAGCGGAAATTCCTTTTTGTCTGCAAGACTCGCCAATGTGCGACCGTCTTTATGTTCTGTCAGTCGCTCTACGATAGGAGTAAATTGCAAGTATTGGCAACCGTTGTCCCTAAAGAAATGATAAAACTCCAGCGGATGTCCAGCATTATAGGCGTTGACCACCGCCATAGCATTCCATTCCACCCGATGCTTTTTTAGGAGCTGGATGCCCTGCATCACCTTTTCCCAGGAAGGCTTTCCGGCAGGAGTTACGCGATAGTGGTCGTGATACTTCTGAGGTCCGTCGATGGAAATGCCTACCAGCCAATGGTTCTGTGAAAAGAATTCACACCATTCATCAGTGAGAAGTGTACCATTAGTCTGGATGACGTTATCAATCTGTTTTCCGTGGGCGTACTTTTTCTGAAACGCCAGCGCTTTCTTGTAGAAATCGATGGATCGCATCAGCGGCTCACCTCCATGCCAAGTGAAAAGCACCTGCGGCATGGTTTGTGCTTCGATGTATTCTCTGGTAAATTGCTCCAGCATCTCATCGCTCATCAGATGTCGGGAAGTGTTCTGGTAAAGATGGTTCTTTTCCAGATAATAACAGTATTTGCAAGCCAGGTTGCAATGGGCGCCTGCGGGCTTCAGCATCACATACAGAGGCTTGGCAAATGGGGTTGCTATGTTGTCGTTCATCATTTTTTCAAGTTTTACAAGTAAGGGAGTTAAGAAATTAAAGGAGTTAATTTCTTGACTCCTTAACTCCTTAATACATATTCGTTAAGAATCAGAACTTAGGCAAGGTAATCTTGAAGTCCTTGCTGTCTCTGTGCTCCTTCTGTATGGCAGCCAGGAGTTCCTTTACGATTTCAGGATGCTCTGCCGCTACATTATGGTCTTCGTGGATATCCGATGCCAGGTTGTAGAGACGTGGCTCGCCCTTTACTACTACCATCTTCCAGTCGCCCTTTCTCACGCCAATCTGGTCGGTCTCATGAAATTCCCAGTAGAGGTATTCGTGGTGCTTCTGCTCGGCATCCTTGCCCAGAAGGGTAGGAGCGATGGAAATACCGTCGAAGCCGTCGCCAGCCAACTTCTTGTTGGTGTAGCGCTTGGCAAAGTTCTTGATTCCGGCAAGGTCGCAGAAGGTTGGCATCAAGTCGTAGAAGGCAAACTGGGTGTCGTTTACGCTGCCTGCCTTGATATGCTCTGGCCACCAAGCGATGAATGGGATGCGGATTCCGCCCTCGTAACACTGGCGCTTCAAGCCTTTCAATTTTCCGTCGCGACCGAAGAATTGAGGGTCAGCACCGCCTTCTTCGTGAGGTCCATTATCCGATGTAAAGATGACAACGGTATTTTTGTCAAGTCCTTTCTCCTTCAGTTTTGCGAAAATTTCACCTACATACTGGTCCAGACGAGTAATCATTCCGGCAAATTGGGCATGGGTATGCACCACCGCATTGTATCTTGAGTCTTCCCATCCGCCCCAGGTTTTATCCTCAAAGAATTTCTTCTGATAGTTCTCTAAGATGGAATCTTCTGGCTGAGCCAACTCTGCATGAGGTAGGGTATAGGTGAGGAATCCTACGAAAGGATGTTTATTATCCTGTTTGTCAATCCATTCCAAAGCCTTGTCGTGGATGATGCGTGCAGAATATTGTGTACGTTTGTAATAGTCTTTGCCAAACATCGGATACTGAATGTTCTGCTCCATGATGTCTCTTACTACAGCAGTATCCCCCAAAGCCTTGCTGTAACGGTTCAGGAAGTTAGGATAATAAAGATGTGCCTGGAACTGGCAAATGTAACCGTAGAATTCATCAACTCCACGTTTGTCTGGTGTAGAAGGAGAACCTTCGTATCCGCCTGCCCACTTACCGAAAACACCTGTATTATAACCTTTATCTTTGAGCATTTCTGGAAGAATCTTATGCTGTGGATCGTAAGGTTCCTGACCAACGACAGAAAAGTCTTCGTTTACTCCATATTTTACCATTGGCACGTTTCTCCAATACTCTTTGTTGCCTCTTACGTGGGTATGTCCGCTATGCTGGCCTGTCATGATTGTAGCACGGGAAGGAGCCGAAACCGGAGAACCAGCGTATGCCTGCGTAAAGCGCATACCCTCTTTAGCCATCTGGTCGATGTGAGGAGTATGGATATATGGCTGGCCATAGCAAGCCAAGTCACCATATCCCATATCATCACAGAGGATAAAGAGGATATTCGGCTGTTGTATGTTCTGTTTAGCCCCAGCAAGGGTAGGTAGGCAAATCATACCTACCCCTGTGAGACATATCGTTTTACTTGTTCTGTTCATAAATCTGTAATCTTAGATTTAATATATCTTCGATTTCTTATTCGTCTACCTTTAAGTTTTTGCGGTAGTTAGCGAGAAGTTTCTTCAATTCCTTTTCAATCTTCTGGGTGCCTGGCTTGCCGTAGATATTGTGCAACTCATTAGGGTCATTCTTGATGTCATACAACTCCCAGTAATCGATGTCGGCATCATTGGTGAAGTAGTTGATAGACTTCAGGGCATTGAAGCAGTTGTTCTCTCTTGTGCCTGGCTGTGCCTGGTACTTGTTCTCTACCACGGCTCTTTCGCCACCCTTGCCATAGAAATGAATTAACTTATAGCGTTCGGTGCGAACACCATCATGTTTGCGTACAAGGTGATAGGTTGGGTAGTCGTAATAGTGATAGTACAGGCTCTTGCGCCACTTCTTCACAGGCTGACCGGCAAACAGCGGCTGGAGTGATGTTCCAGGCATGTACTTAGGCTTCTGCAAACCTGCCAGGTCGAGGAAGGTAGGTGCGAAGTCGATGTTCTGAACCATCTGGTTGCATTCACTCTTTGGCTGGATGTGCTTAGGATAGCTGATGATGAGTGGAGTGTGGAATGACTCCTCGTACATGAATCGCTTGTCGAACCATCCGTGCTCGCCCATGTAGAATCCCTGGTCGGATGTATAGACGATGATGGTGTTGTCTGAGAGATTGTTCTTGTCGAGGTAATCCAGCAGTCTGCCCACGCTCTCATCTACTGAGGCAATCACGGCCATATAGTCGCGGATGTAGTTCTGGTATTTCCACTCGATCAACTCCTTGCCGGTCAGGTTCTTGCTCAGAAACTCACGGTTTCTTGGCATGTAGTAGGCATCGATGATGGCACGCTGCTGTGGAGTCATGCGGTTCATCTCGCCCATCAGTCCGGCATAGGAATCTCTACCCTCAGGAGTAGATGGATCGTACATCTCAGGAACCTTCAGGTCGCGTACCATCTCCATATACTTGTCGATAGACATCTTCTGGGTAGATGCTGCAGAACCACGGGTCTCGTAATCATCCCAGAAAGTTTCTGGCAATGGGAAGTTGACGTTGGCATACTTGCCTACATACTTGGTGTTAGGCATCCAGAGACGGTGAGGTGCCTTGTGGTGAACCAGCAGACAGAATGGCTTGTTCTTGTCGCGGTTGTTCAGGTACTCGATGGCATGGTCAGTGATGAGGTCGGTGGCATAGCCCATCTCCTGCTTGAAGTTACCATACTGACCAGTTGAAGCAAATGTTGGGTTGTAATACTGACCTTGGTCGTCCAGAACATGATAGTAGTCGAATCCCTTAGGGCTGCATGACATGTGCCATTTTCCCACTACAGCAGTAGAATAACCTGCCTGCTGCAACAGTTCTGAGAAGAAGGTCTTGGTAGAGTCAATACCCTCAGCTAGCTGGCGCTGTCCGTTCTGGTGACTGTAAAGACCTGTCATCAGACATGCACGGCTTGGAGTAGAGAGAGAGTTCTCTACGAAAGCCTCGTTGAATTTCATTCCCCTTTCAGCTAGGCGGTCGATATTTGGTGTTGGAGCCAATTTGGAAATAGGACTACCGTATGCGCTGATAGCTTGCATCGCATGGTCATCACACATAATATACAAAATGTTAGGTCGATCTCCTGCATTCTGTGCAAAGATTGACAACGGTATTGCTTGCAAGGCTGCCAATGCGAGTAATGAGCGGTTGTTTTGCTTACGATTGTTTTTAATCATAATTTTTTATTTGTATAGTTAAAAATTAGTGTTGATTCTTGTTGAGTTTTATATATGGTAATATAATAGATTATACGGATTGACAAAATTGCAAAAAGAGGGGTGCCATCTCGGCACACCCTCTTAATGTTTTACATGAACTCACTTCTTTATATAAAGAAGGCTTCTTATTTTTATATGATTACTTATGAAGTTATCTCTTCAGGTTTGGATTCTTCTCAACGTCTGTTGTTGGATATGGACAGTAGATTCTATCCTCTGTCCAAGAACCAGAAACTGTAACTTGCTCCTTTGCTGTAATCTCCTTGCCATTCTTTACTGCAACAACGAGAGGAGCATTGGCAACACGGTAGTCGAAGTTCTTCTTGAGTTCGTTCATACGAAGCTCGTCAGAACGGCGTGTAACCATAGAAACCCAGTTGCCGGCAACTTCCCATCCGTGCTCAATGTAGCAAGCTTCAGCCAGCTGCTCTGCATTCATATCAGCAATCTTTACGGTAGTACCATCGCTCAAAGTCACGTTCTCAACATCGTTTACGGCACGGCTACGAACCTGACGGAGGCAATCCTTAGCCTTAGCCAAGTCGCCACCAGAGCGAGCTGCGCTCTCAGCATACCAGAGAAGAATCTCAGAGTAACGGATGAGGTTGTGACGACGGTCGTTAACCATACCACCCCAGTTAGGAGCCAGGTAATCGTAAGCCTGGCGGAGCATGTTGCCGTTCTCGTCAGAGTTAACGGTGAAGATACAGAACATTGGGTGGTAAGCTTCAACCTCTGGAGTCTTTCCATCTTCTTTCAGTGCCCACCAATCTACGGCCTTAGTAATAGTGTTTCCATCCTGGAATGTAACCTTAGGAGCGTAGATAGCATCCTTACGAGCACCCTCTGGGAATCTCTTCCAGAATGCGATTTCACCCCAAGCGTCACCCCAGCCACCATCGCCGAGACCTTCGAAACGGCAGCAGGAAGAAAGCTGAGAGTCATGATCCCACCAGCCTTTGGCATCGTTGTTGATTCCGAGCACAGTCTCCATGTTGTAGTTGTTACCCATAGAGTATACATCTTTCCATTCTGGGTTCAGGATGAAGCCGTAAGAACCGTTGCCATCGATGACAGACTTTGCCTGCTCTGCAGCGAGTCTGTAGTACTCTGTTCCCTTATTGAGTGGATAACCAGCCATAGACATGTAAACTGCTGACAATGTAGCCTGTGCAGCCTGCTTGGTAGACCAGATATCAACACCGAACAAACGGCTAGGCTCCTTCTCATACTTTGTAGGAAGCTCGTTAACAGCAGCCTTCAAGTCAGAAACAATCAGATCATATACGCTCTCTACACTTGATGGAGCAACGTCCAACTGTGAAACGTCAGTACCGGTAATCAATGGCACAGGACCGAATACACGTACCAGGTAGTAGTAAGCGTATGCACGCCAGAAGTGAGCATTACCCAAAGCTACATTGATCTTATCCTGAGCAACAGGAGCCTTACTTGCACTCTCAGTAATCAGGTTGGCAGCCTTGATTACAGAATAGTGCTGGTTCCATGCGTCTGTTACACCCTTGTTGGAACCATCAGATGCGAAAGCATCGAGGGCTGCACAAGCCTGCTTGTTAGAACCAGGGTTAGCTGCGATATCATCACCCTGCCACTGTGGGTACATAGGGTTGGTCCAGCTCTGTGTCTGGTTAATTCTGTCATACAGTGCGTTAACACTTGCTGTCAGGTCATCTTCGCTATTGAAGAAGTTATCTGGGGTCAACTGTCCCTTAGGTTCCTCATCCAGGAAGTCTCCGCAAGAAGAGAAAGTGAGCAAGGATGCTGCCATGAGACAACCCATATATAATAATTTTCTAGTTCTCATAATTATTTCAGTTTTTAGATGATTGAAGTTAGAAGTTTACACGTACGCCCATTGTGATGGTACGAGGATTAGGGTAAGCACCCATATCCAAACCGTTATCACGGTCAACACCATTATCACTGAATGATGCACCAGCTGGGTCGATACCCTTATAGCCGGTAATGGTGAAGAGGTTCTGAGCTGAGAGAGAGAGACGGATGTCTGCTATCTTTGTCACGCTGCGTGGGAATGTGTAAGCGATACTGATATTCTCACAACGCAGATAGTTAGCATTCTCCAGCCACTTGTCTGAGTTTCCGTATGTCTTGTTCTCTGCGCCTACTGTAGGCATGGTAACACCGATGTTGTTGAAGTAATCCTTATCGGTTACGAACATAGATGCACCTACCATTGAGTTCATGGCGTAGCGAACCATATTCAAACGCTTAGCACCGAATGCTGCATTGAAGAAGGCATTGAAGTCCCAGTTCTTATAACTTACTGTATTGTTCCAACCTAATGTGAAGTCTGGGTTTGAACGGCCTAATACGAAGCGATCCTTTGATGCATCAGGAGTAGCTGTTGTTCCTCCATCAGCAGTGTAATAGGTATCAATCCATTCTCCCTTATCGTTCTTCTGCAAACCAGCCCATTTGAAGCCGTAGAATGTACCGATAGCCTCACCTTCCTTGATGATTGTACATGGGTCAACAGTACCTGGAGAAGGACTTGTACCATAAAGGATAGGAGAATCAGCTGTCAACTTGGTAACCTCGTTCTTGATGTAGCTGGCATTCAATGTAGATGACCATGACCAGTCCTTGGTCTGGATAATCTGTGCATTGATTGTAGCATCAAAACCCTTGTTGCTTACCTCACCGGCATTTACCCAGTAAGATGTGCCACCCAGGTAACCAGGAGCTGATGTTGTCAGGAGGGCATCCTTTGTCTTCTTGTTGAAGTAGTCTAAGCTGATGCTCAAACGGTTGCCGAAGAAACCGAGGTCAACACCGAGGTCAAACTGATGAACCTTCTCCCATGACAAGTCAGGAGTGGCAAGACCATTTGCCCAGTAACCTGTGTAAGACTGGTTAGTACCGTATGTGAAACCGGTTGTACCCAAAGAACCCAATGTAGAGTAAGGAGTAATATCCTGGTTACCGATGATACCGTAGCTTGCACGGATCTTCATGTATTCTACTGCATTCTTGATAGGCTCCCAGAACTTTTCGTTAGAAATGGTCCAAGCTGCAGCTGCTGATGGGAAATAACCCCACTTCTTGTTGGTGAAACGGCTGGAACCATCCGCACGGAAGGTTCCGGTCAACATATAGCGGTCTGCATAGTTGTACATAACGCGGGCTACACCTGAAAGCATGGTCCACTTGCTGTAACCGTTGCTAGGAGTCTTGGAAGCTGCGTCTGCTACGTTCCAGTAACCCAACTGCTCGTGAGCAATACCAGTTCCAGAGAGACCCATGCGGCGAACCTCGTTAGAGGTAACTTCCCATACACCTGTAGCTGTCAAACCGTGATCACCCCACTTGTTGCTGTAAGTCAAGTTGTTGGTTGACTGCAATGCTGTAACAGTTGCATCGTTGTTGCCCATATTGTTACCTGCAGCGTTCACCTTGGTAGATGTGAAGCTGTACCACTTGTAATCGTTGTAGTCGATACCGTTGGTTGTGGTGAATGTCAAACCCTTGAGCAGGTTGAACTTCAAGTCTACGTGACCTGTAACCATGGTACGCTTACGGTCGTTTTCACTACCATGGAGAATACCGTAAGGGTTGTTCTGGATGTTATTGTATGGGTCTTTATTATACTTTCCGTTTGCATCCATCATCTCCATAGTAGGAGAGTAGTTCAAACCAACCCAGATTGGGTTAGACTGGTTCTGAGCGAAACCTGCACCAGAGTTGTCTGTCTGAGAGAGGTTGATATCGGTGGTCATTTCCAACCAGTCGAAAATCTTGTTGTGCATGTTAGCCTTGATAGCGTAACGTCTTGACTTGGTATCAACGATAACACCCTTCTGGTCCATTACGTTGGCAGAGAAGTAAGTCTGTGTCTTGTCATTACCCTGAGTCAAAGAAACCTTGTAGTTCTGGGTAATACCAGTCTGGAGCAATTCGTCCATCCAGTCGATACCTGGCTTGGTACCATTCAGATAATCCTGAACTGCGCTCTGAGAAACACCCTTGTGGTCTACCAAAGCCTGAGCATACTGCTTGGTGCTCATTACTTCAGGAATATGGTAAGCATTAGAAAAACCGAAGCTGCCGTCGAAAGTAACCTGAGTAGCACCAGCCTTACCGCTCTTGGTCTGTACCATTACAACACCATTCGCACCACGTGCACCATAGATAGCGGTAGAAGAAGCGTCCTTCAAAACCTGAATGCTCTGGATATCCTCAGGGCTGATACCCTCAAGACCAGTCTCGCGAACAATACCATCTACTACGTAGAGAGGGTCGTTGCTCTTGTTAACAGAGCTGGCACCACGTACACGAATCTTCATTGCACCACCAGGAACACCGCTTGACATTACCTGCACACCAGACATACGTCCGTTGAGGGCATCCTCAACACGTGCAACAGGTTGATCCTTAAAGCTTTTGCCTTCCATGACAGCAACAGATCCAGCCAAGTCAGCCTTCTTTACAGTACCGTAACCGATAACAACAGTCTCTTCGAGCATGTTGGAATCATCTTCCATGGTAACGTTCAAAGCTGTACCGTTCCAAGTAAGAGTCTGTGGCTTGTAACCTACATAAGTGATTGTGATTTTAGCACCCTTAGCTACATTTGCAAGGCTAAAGTTACCGTCAAGGTCAGTAATCGTACCACCAGTCTTACCATCAATTCTGATGGTAGCACCGATAACAGGTTCACCGTAAGAATCCTTTACTGTACCTGTACATGAGTTTTGCTGCTGGGTAGCATTAGCAATAACCGAATTGCTCTGAGCTGCCAATGCAGTAACAGTGCTCAGTGGTGACATGGCACCCAATAGCGCTGCAAAATACAAATTTGCTCTTTTGTTCATAGGTTTGTAATTTTTTATGTTAGTTATTATTTCTTCTCGTATAAACTTTGTTTTTATCTTATTCTTTTGGCAGTTGGTTCAGATGAACCTGTCACCGCCTATTTGATTTTTGACTAAAGTTTCGCAAGTGAATAAATATCAACTTGCTTGTTTATAAATATGCATATTACGTAGCGTATGGGCAACAGGA
>USQD01000038.1 GCA_900556795.1 uncultured Prevotella sp.
TTTTTTTTTTTTTAATGATACGGCGACCACCGAGATCTACACTCTTTCCCTACACGACGCTCTTCCGATCTGTTTGATAATTTAATCAACGTGCATTCGGCGGTGCAGGGCATCGTCATTCTTTCATTGATTTGTACTTTGGGTCTTGCCCTGGGCAAGATTCATGTCAAGGGAATCTCCCTCGGCATAGCCTTCGTATTTTTCGTGGGTATCGTGGCGGGTCATCTCGGACTCACCATCGATGAGAACATGCTGGAGTTTGCAGAAAGCTTCGGACTCACCATGTTCGTGTATGTTTTGGGACTTTATGTGGGACCTAACTTCTTCGGTTCAATGCGCCACGAGGGAATCTCGCTCAATCTTTGGAGTCTGGCTGTCATTGCCGTGGGAACTTTGTTCTCGCTCGGTTTGTGCCTGGTGTTGCCTGTCAGTCTGCCTGATATGGTGGGCATTCTCTGTGGTGCTACTACCAATACGCCGGCTCTGGGTGCTGCCCAGCAGGCCTTGCAGCAGTTGGGATTGCCTAGTGGTGGAGCTGCCCTGGGCTGTGCCGTCACCTATCCGCTGGGTGTGGTGGGCGTCATCCTGGCGATGATGTTCCTGCGCAAGCTCTTCGTCAAGCCGGCTGACCTGGAAATCCGACGTGCCGATGAAGACGACCATACAGCCATCGGACAGTACGTCATCGTGAACCCGGCACTCAATGGCAATACCATCGCCGAAATCTCGATGATGACCCATCGCAAGTTCATCATCTCACGTGTATGGAGAGGAGAGCAGGTGATTGTGCCTCAGGCTGATACGGTTCTTCATACCAATGATAATGTGCTCGTGGTTACCAATAAGGATGAGGTTTCGGCGATGCAGATTCTCTTCGGAAAAAAGGTGAACAAGGAGTGGAATAATGATAAGGTAGACTGGAATGCGATTGATGCAAAGGTGGAAAGCCGCATCATCGTGGTAACCCGTCCGGGACTGAACGGCAAGCGACTGGGAAGCCTGCAGATGAGAAATTCCTATGGCGTCAACGTGAGCCGAGTGCTGCGTGGTGATATCCGTCTGCTGGCTACTGATGACCTCCGTCTGCAGTATGGCGACCGTCTGACGGTGGTTGGCGATCCTACGAGTATCGACCATGTAGAGCAGTTCCTGGGAAATGCCGTGAAGACCTTGAACGAGCCTAACCTGGGCGCCATCTTCCTCGGAATCATCCTCGGACTTGCCGTAGGAACCATTCCTTTGAATATTCCGGGAATGACGGCTCCGGTGCGTCTGGGTATTGCGGGTGGTCCTATCGTGATGGGTATTCTGATTGGTGCGCTCGGACCTCGTGTGCATTTCATCTCTTATATGACCCGTAGTGCGGGCCTGATGCTGAGAGAACTGGGTCTTGCCCTCTATCTCGGTTGTCTGGGCTTGTCGGCAGGTGGACAGTTCTTCGAGACGGTGGTTCGTCCTGAAGGTTTGATGTGGGTAGGCATCGGCTTCCTCATCACGGTAGTGCCTGTAGTTATTGTGGGCCTTATCATCCTGAAGACCAAGAAGTACGACTTCGGAAGTATCTGCGGTATTCTCTGTGGCAGTATGGCGAATCCGATGGCTTTGACTTATGCCAACGAGACGCTGGATGGCGATACGCCTAGCATCAGTTATGCTACGGTCTATCCGCTCGGCATGTTCATCAGAGTGGTGATAGCCCAGGTCATCGTGATGTTCTTCGTATAAGCTTTGGCAGTTTCTGCGGATTATACGTTAAAGATATAAAGAAAGGCTGATTTCGGTTAGAAATCAGCCTTTCTTGTTATGGTTATTTTCTTTCCAGTCAATGGATGTTCGAAGGTTATCTCTTCTGCATGGAGATGGAGGCGGACGGCTTTCTCGTTGCCGTAGAGCGGATCGCCGAGGATGGGCGCATTCAGTCCTTCCTGATGGGCACAATGCACTCTGAGCTGGTGGGTTCTGCCGGTTTTCGGATAGAGAGCTATTCGGAGATGGGAATCGTCGACATGCTCCAGTACTTCATACTCCGTAATCGCCTCCTTGCCCTGAGTATGATTCACTATCTGGCGGGGACGGTCTAGATAATCGGGCATCAACGGAAGAGAAATCTTCTGCTTTTTTGCGGCATTAGAAGACGCTCTTCGTTCTTTCAATTCGTCTCTCATATCTTTTTTCTGCTTCTTTGCTTTTTCCCAAATCTTATCACAGGCATCCTGGTCCTTACATCCAATGATGGCGATGTATTTCTTCTGAACCTGATGGTGCAGAAACTCGTTCTGCAGACGATGATAGGCAAATTTCGTTTTGGCGATAATCATCAGACCGCTTGTTGCCATATCGAGACGGTGGACTATCAACGGACTGCTTGCCGCCGGATATTTCTTCCGCATGATGGAATAGACGGATGGCTGGGATGAATCTTTGCCTGGCACAGACAGCAATCCCGATGGCTTGCAGATAACTGCCAGCTGGTCGTCTTCGTATAAGATTTCCAAAATATGCTTTTCGGCAATTTGAGAATGAAAGACTGAATCGGGCAGCATCCAATGCAGTATCGGCTTGCATTTGCCATTGCAGGCTGGATAGAACTGCAGGTGATGGCGAATCTCTTCCTTCGGACTTTCGCCCCACCAGAACATGGCCATTTGCAGAGGCTTGTAACCATGCTGGTAAGCATATTGCAGCAGTTTCGGTTCGCAGCATTCGCCACTTCCGGCTGGCGGCACCATCTTCAGAGCTGCTATTCTGCTCGTTGCAATAGTAGCTTGCGGATAATCCCTGAGGGCTGCATCTCTGAAAATCTCCAGCAGGTCTTTGCTCTCACCTTCATGATTCTGCATGTGGAACTGCGAAAACAGCCATTGCTGCAAGGCATCAGATAATGTCTTGCGCAGTTGCTTCAGGCTAAGAATATCCGCCTGATAGGCTTCGTATTCCGTTTCAAGGCTGGTCTTTTCGGAAAGCGATTTCTTGAGTCGGCGCAGTTCTGCCTTCATAAACTGGCTTTCCTTCACCATTTCAGCCTCTTCCTCCGGATTGAGATTTCCTGCTTCCCGTCGGGCATCACGTTTTGCCTTCGCCTCCTTTATCTTTTCCTGATAGGCAGCGATGGTATGCTTCCGCTCTTCCTGCAGTTGCAGGATGAGACCTTTGGCTTCCTTCATGTGGGTGTTGGCTTCCAATTTCCTGATGCTCTGGTTAATGCCGGATATTTCAGCCTCGTGGGTCTTGAAATATCCGTCGGGCTGCAAATAGTCGAAAACGGCAGGCACAAAGTCGTCCCAGTCGCTTCTTCCGCCTATCTGTCCGCTATAGGCGGCAAGATAACCTATTTTGGAGGCACCTGATGCAGGTTGGGCATTCTCAACGATGAGTACGCCAAACATTTTTCCTTTATCTATCTCCTCTCGCCAGTCTTCACGCTCCGATAGATAGGTTTGCAGCTCCTTGCATACGGCGATGCAAAGAGGATGAGGCTGATAATCGAGCGGATTGTTTATGCGCTCGGGAATGTCAATGCCTGATAGCAGGGCTTGGTCTATGGAATGAAAAATCATGCTGCAAAGATACAAAAAATCAAGTAGAACTCTTGGTTTATCCACAGAAAAATCTTAATTTTGCAAAATAAAAATGAAAATTTATGATGAATACTCAAAATAGCAACATATTCTATCATCTCATCGCCTTCCTGACGGTGGCTATATGGGGAACAACATTCGTATCTACCAAGGTATTGATGCTGAACGGGCTGTCGCCTGCTCAGATTTTTACCCTGCGCTTCAGTATCGCCTACATACTGATGCTGGCTTTCAATCATCGCCGGTTCTTTGCCGACTCCTGGCAGGATGAGCTGAAGATGGCGTTACTGGGCATTACGGGCGGTTCGCTCTATTTCTGTAGCGAGAACGAGGCGATGAACTTCACCACTACCACCAATACTTCGTTGATTGTGTGCTCCTGTCCGCTCTTCGCCACCCTGCTGGTGCGTATGGTCTATAAGGATTCCTCCCGCATCCACATCGTGCAGCTGCTCGGTTCGCTGCTGGCTTTTGTGGGAATGATCATCGTGGTGCTGAACGGCAGGTTTGTGCTCCATCTCTCTCCGGTGGGCGATGCCCTGGCGTTTACGGCTTGCATGTGCTGGGCTATCTATTCGCTCCTGATGAAGTCGGTAACGGGCGATTATAGTGCAGCTTTCATTACGAGAAAGGTTTTCTTCTATGGCGTACTCACCATCTTGCCTTATTATCTCATCATCCCGGGCTTTCCTCCTCTGGAAGTCTTCACCCGCCCGCAGGTTATCGGAAATCTGCTTTTTCTGGGCTGCCTTGCCTCTATGATCTGCTTCCTGACGTGGAACTGGTGCATCTCCAAGCTCGGAGCGGTAAAGGCAACCAACTGGGTTTACTTCAACCCTATCACCACCATGATATTCGCTTCATGGGTACTTGATGAGCAAATCACCCCTTATTTCCTGGTGGGTGCTGCCTGCATCCTGGCAGGTATGTATATTGCCGATAAGAAAACGAGGGGAGAATAAAAATGAAAAATCAGCCAATTGGCAACGGAATGTTGCTGGATGGCTGATTTTCTTATTTAATATGATAGATTTCTAGTTTCAGACTTTCCTGTCATGGAAATCTGTTGGATTTCTGATGCAAATATAGTCAAAAACTCCGAAATATCAAAATGCGTTTTTTCTTAATAGGGGCTATGATGCGGGGAGATGGGATTATGTGGTTTGATACAGAGATTAAACGGTCTGAATTCGTACTATGAGAGTGTAGACGATAATTCTACTCTCATCTTCTCTACATCAAATCTGATGCCATCCCGGTCGATGAATCTGGATAACGAGCCGTCTGCTGCAAGCTCTTTTGGGGTACCGATGGAGAGATGGTTTTCTTCCATCAGCCAGAGCTGATCGGCAATCTGCAGGGCTAGTTCTACATCATGGGTTGACAATAAGATGGATTTGTGCTGCTCGTGGGCAAGGCGACGAAGCATCTGGAGGGTTTCCACCTTGCTCGGAAAGTCGAGGAAGGCGGTAGGCTCATCCAGGATGATGAGGCTGGTTTGCTGAGCCAGCGCTTTGGCAATCATCACCTTCTGGCGCTCGCCATCGCTTAACTCTGTGATAAAACGGGAGGCTAAGTGCAGGATGCCTGTCTGCCGGATGGCTTCATCTACTGTCTTTTGATCTGCCGAGGATAAGGTTCCCCAGAAACCGGTATAGGGAGAACGGCCGATGCCGATGATTTCCTGAACAGAAAGTTGGGGAGTATCCATACGGTTAGTGAGAACTACACCTATTTCCTGAGCGAGTTCGCGGGCTGAATAACCGGATAGGGGTTTGTCTTGAATCAGGATTTCTCCATCAAGGGGTGGCTGAAATCCGGATAAGGTGCGGAGCAAGGTAGATTTGCCCACTCCGTTGGCTCCGATGAGACAGGTCAGTTTGTCTTCCTGGAGTGAGGCATGAATAGATGAGGCTACCGCTCTAAGCTGATGCTTCGAGCGATAGCCTATCGTTAGATTCTTGAATGTGATTGTAGTTCCCATCAAAATCTTCTTTCTTCGAAATGATAATACCTGCGAAGCAACGACAAGGATTTACTTAGCTGCCAAAACCTCAACCTCTACGAGTGCGCCCTTAGGCAACTTCTCTACGGCTACGGCTGAACGAGCTGGGTATGGCTGGCTGAAGAACTCGGCATAAACCTCATTCATGGCTGCGAAATCGTCCATGCTGTTCAGATATACAGTAGTCTTCACTACGTGAGAAAGGTCGGTACCGGCTGCCTTCAGGATGTTCTGGGCATTGGTAAGACTCTGACGGGTCTGCTCCTTGATGCCGCCCTCTACGAAATTGCCTGTTGCAGGGTCGATAGGAATCTGACCTGATGCAAATACAAAACCGTTTACTTCGATAGCCTGGCTATATGGACCGATAGCTGCAGGCGCATTGTCTGTGTGAATTGCGTTCATGATAATCTTTATTTATTTATAATTAATAATTTGTAGTTTACGATTTATAGCTTATCGCTATACAATCCAGAGATGAAAGCCTTTCTGTTCCAAGGCTTCCTTGATTTCCTTGACATGTGCAGAATCGCGGGTCTCCATGGTGAGTCGGAGTACGCAGGCATTCACCTTGTTGCGATTGGCAGAACGGTCGTGATGAACTCCCGTGATGTTTCCGCCAAGGCTTGCGATGACGGATGCTACCTCAACCAATTCGCCTGGCTTATCGTCCAACTCCATCTCGATGGTACAGAGACGGCCGCTCTTCACCAATCCACGGTTGATGACGCGGTTCAGGATGGTTACATCGATGTTACCGCCGCTCACCACGCAGATGGTTTTCTTTCCCTTGACTGGTACCTTGTTGTACATCACGGCTGCCACGCTAGCTGCACCAGCGCCTTCGGCTACCATCTTCTCACTCTCTATGAGTTTCAGGATGGCTGCACAGATCTCATCCTCGCTCACGGTAACAATTTCGTCCACGTAGTTGGAGCAGGTCTCGAAGGTGAGTTTTCCCGGTTCCTTTACGGCAATGCCATCGGCTACGGTAGCTACGGATGGTAATCTTTCCTGCTTGTGGTCGTGGAGACTCTGAACCATACTGGCTGCTCCCTCTGCCTGAACACCATAAACCTTGACATTAGGATTTAATGACTTGATGGCAAAGGCGATACCAGAAATCAAACCGCCACCACCAACTGGTACAACTACTGCATCTACATCAGGTAACTGGTCGAGAAGTTCCAGTCCGATGGTTCCCTGACCGGCAATCACATGTTCATCATCGAACGGATGAACGAAGGTGTAGCCACATTCATCTTTCAGTTCCAATGCCTTCTGGTATGCGTCATCATAGACTCCAGGCACCAGGCAAACCTCGGCACCCAGTCGCTTGGTAGCTTCTACCTTAGAGATAGGAGCACCTTCTGGCAGACAGATGAGGCTCTTTACTCCCATAGCGGTAGCCCCGAGTGCCACGCCTTGTGCATGGTTGCCAGCCGAACAAGCTATCACTCCCTTCGCCTTCTCTTCTTCGGTGAGTTGTGAAATCTTATAGTAGGCACCACGTATTTTAAACGAACCCGTCTTCTGAAGGCATTCCGGCTTCAGATAGACATCACTCTCTGGGTTGATTCTTGGGGTACGAACCAGCTCAGTTTTTCTGATCACTTGGCTCAGCACGAAGCGAGCCTTATAGAAATTATCTAGTTGTAACATAACTGCTGATATGCTTTTGTGTCTGTTGTTACAACAGGATTTGTCATCCTGTCTGATTATTTCTGCAAAGATACTTTAATTTGAAGAAATCACAAAATAAATTGATTTAATTTTTGTTTATTCGATAATAATGTGTAATTTTGTCGCCATGATAAAGAAAACCATTATAACCACATTTGTAACGTTGTTTTGCTTGTTGACAGCTATTTATTGCTTGGATCCTGGCAGAAAAGCTACTCTTGCGTTGTTGAAGGAAAAAGGTAAGACGGCGACGAAAGATTATATGCTTTCATCGCAGAGCGTTACGTCTATTGCAAGTGATAGACGAGAGCTGGTGTGGATTGGTACGTCGGCTGGAATCAATGTTTACGACGGCAAAGATTATGTGCAGTTCAGTTATGATATCAAGGATACTACTGCGCTTCCCGATGACTATATCAATGTGCTTCATCTGGACCGGAAAGGCAGAATGTGGGTGGGTACTCAGAATGGATTGGCACGATACGTGGGAGGTTATCGCTTCCATCGTATCCCGCTTCCCGGTGAGAATGATAACATTATAGCTATAGAGGATAGTCCGGAAAAGCATGACTCTCTGGCGATATTGGTTAGTGATGGCAATAAGACTTTTCATATCAGTGGAGATGAGAAGATAACCCCATCGGCTCGACAGATAGAACCCAATAATCTGAAAGCTCCACTTCCTGAAGACCATTCTATCTTGCGCAAGCCGGTAGAGGTGGTGAGTGCTACCTTCAAGGACTTGGGCGATAATCTCTGGGTGGGTTATCGCAACGCTGGTATCCAGGTCGTTTCCCAGAACCGTATTGCCTACAAGAAAGCCAACGATAATCTTCTGGCTGAAAAAACGAAGGGAATTGCAATACTTTCCATGACTACTGTGGAAAAACATATTCTGGCAAGTACAGCCCTTCGTATCTTTATTTATGATGAGCAAAATCAGAAGATTGGTCAGACTCTATTGAAAAACATCTTCGATTCGCTTCCTGCACCTCGGAAAATCAACCTTAAAAATATGGTGAAGTATGATGATCAGCATGCCTGGTTACTGAGTGATCATCAGGTGCTGAGTTGCCGTATCAGCAACGAGCGTGTAGAAGTGCTCCATAAGTCGCCTGTGATTCTTCCTATGCTGGGTAACGGCTTGGCGGTAGACGGTCATCTTTATGTGAGTAGCCGTGATGGAAAACTTCTGCGCTTCAGGTTTGATAATCTTCAGCCTGATACCCTCCGGATTTCTAGTCCCCATTATACGGATGATACGGAAATGGTAAAGCTCAGCAATGGCGATATCATGCTGTTTATGTCAGGTATGCATCTTGCAATCTTCTCTCCCAAGACCGGTAAGCTGAAGGAGCTGAAGGTGGCGGGAATGCCTCATAATGGCAATATGGACCCTGCTTTTGTAAGGCAGGATTCGTATGGCTATCTGTGGTTGGGTACGATGCGGGATGGACTTTATTTCATGGATATGAAGAAGCAGTATATGCGCCGTGTGAATGTATTGTTGAGCGATGAGCATATAGAAGCGATGGTAGAAGATGCCAACCGGCAGGTCTGGGTTACCACGATGAGAAATGCCTTCTTCTTGACGCATGCCAACAAAACCTTCCTGATGAGCAGTCTTCTATCGGCTAGCCAGGATCAGGATGACTGGCAGTTCTATGCCAATTCTGTTTGTCTTTCTCCTGACGGTAGTGTTGTGTTTGGCAGTTCTGACGGTTGTAAGTTCATGCCTCCTCAGGCTATGAATACTGATTTTCTGCGAACCTATGTTGGTACCCATGCCAGCAAGATGCTCAATATCTTTGGTTTGGAGGTGAAGAATCAAGAGGGTAAGGTGTTTGCCGTTACCGATGAAGTATCGCGTCTGAGCCGTTATACTTTTACTTATGATGAGAACGACTTGAAGTTTAGTTTCTATTATCCTTCCTTCAGTCGTCGATCGGCATTGATGTGTCAGTATCGGTTAGAGGGCTATGATAAGGATTGGCAGGCACCTACTTACGAACGTGTGGCTCATTATTCCAATCTGGCACCAGGTAAATACACCTTCCATCTGCGATTGATTTCTTCCATGAACCGTCCTGCATTGGCAGAGCGTAAGATAGAGATTATCATCAAGCCGGCTCCTTGGTGGTCGTCAGCAGCATGGTTGCTCTATTTTGGTATCATCGCTTTCGTGCTCTATACTTTCAACAGGCTCTATCTGAAGGCCCGTACCAATCATCTTCGTCTTCTGGAAGAACAGCGTGAAACAGAGCGCGAGAAGCGTGCCAAGGAGATGAATATGAAATTCTTTGCCAATATCTCCCACGAATTCCGTAATCCGCTTACCATCATTGCCGGTCCGTTGATGATGCTGAATGCCGACAAGGCTTTGCCCGATTCGGTGCATCGCATCCTGAATCATGTCTGTATAAGTGTAAATAGAATGCTGAGGCTCATCGACCAGATGCTCGACTTTAACCAGCTGGAGACCGATGAGCTGCGCCTTAGGGTTGTGGAGGTTGATGCTGCGAAAGAGTTGCGTCAGCAGGTAGCTTCCTTTGAAGAATCTGCCAGGGTGAAAGGCATTAAACTGGAACTGGTCATCAAGCAAGGTAACTACCAGATGTGGCTGGATGGTGATAAGGTGGAGAAAATCATGGGCAATCTTTTTACCAATGCCTTGAAGCATACTTCGCCTGGCGGTGTAATCAGAATAAGCGCCCATGTTGACGATGATATTCTGAAGGTATCTGTCTTCAATAGTGGCAAATTGATGGCTGAGGATAGAATGCTGGATGTTTTCAAGCGCTATTACCAGCTGGCTGATTCGCAGGATTCTGATCTGTATGGTTGGGGTACGGGTATCGGACTCTATTATGTAAAGCGTCTGGTAGAACTTCATCATGGTTCTGTTAGGGTGAAGAATATCAAAGTGGTGAGCGAGACTTCGGCTGAGGCTTCGCTCAGGAATGGTGTGGAATTCAGTTTCGCCCTTCCTGCTGATAAGTCTATATATAATAAGGTGGAAATCGCTGATCGCGGGAAACGCGTAATGCAGATACCGCTGGAAGTGATGAGTGAAGAGGAAAGAGCTTTGGAAGTGAAGAGTGAAGAGGGAAGAGTGAAGAATTCTCTTGCTGAAAAGGATGATTCTACCCGAAATACTTCTCCTTCCGGTAAGAATCTACCTAGAATCCTGATTGTAGATGATGATGTGGATGTGGCTCAATACCTTCATCATATCTTTGCATCAGCCTATGAAGTGGTGAATCGCTATTCTGCCGAAGAGGCTCTGGCTGATCTGGAAGAGGTGAAGCCAGACCTCATTCTCAGCGATGTGATTATGGGAAAGATGTCGGGATTTGAATTCTGCAAGTTTTTGAAGAGTAATCTTTCTTTCAGTCATATCCCTGTGATATTCATTACAGCCATGTCTACGATGAGTGAGCAGATTGATGGTTTGCAGCTGGGGGCTGTGGCTTACGTTACCAAGCCGTTCGACCCTGCTTATCTCAAGGCACTTGTCAAGTCGCAGTTGCATAATATGCAGATGCTTCGTCAGCACTTGAGTGAGAGTACAGAGACAGGTTCGTTGTCTGCGAAAGTGGCAGATACCCTTTCGTTGCAAGACCGGAAGTTTATGGATGAATTATACGGATGGATGGAAAAACGTTCTGCGGAGCAGGAATTGAATGTGGCTACCGTGTGTCGCGACATGCTGATCAGTCCGGCGAAGTTTAATTACAAGATAAAGGAACTCACTGGCGAGACACCTGGTATCTTCTTCCGTAAGTATAAGCTCAACAAAGCAGCAGCTTGGCTGCGTGAAGGCAAGTACAGTATTTCTGAAATAGCCGTGTTGACTGGTTTTAGTACTGCGGCTCATTTCTCTGTAGCTTTTAAGAAGCAGTTCGGCGTTTCGCCGAGTGAATACCTATAGGCTCAATTGCTTGAGTATGTCTCGCCAAGCGAGTTCCTGCGTTTTCGCATCTTTTTTTGGATTGCCTTTGTCTTGATAGTGTTATTGTTATTGATATTTATCTTTGGCAAATCAAATTCATCTTTTACTGAACTGTTCAGTATGATAAAATGATTTCACCGGACAAAGGTAGGGCTTTTCCATTGGGATGTCTTTCGTTTTT